>CAZRXE010001662.1:0-4997 GCA_964603695.1 uncultured Heliomicrobium sp. | reverse complement strand
GGGTATGGCATCGCTTCCAGCGTGCGGACTCGGCGGCGCACGCTGGAAGCGATGCATACCCAGGTTGCGTCATTCATCCTCTTCTTCTGAGTCATCGGGGCTTTCACTCACGTCCAATTGATGGCGGGCAATCAGCCGTTGAATGGTACGGCGATCCAAGTCCAGCACGCGCGCCGCCTGCCGCCGGTTGCCGCCGCATTCCTGCAACACGACTTGCAGGTAGCGCCGCTGCGCCTCTTCCATCGTGGGCCGGTCGGCCAG
This sequence comes from uncultured Heliomicrobium sp., assembly GCA_964603695.1. GTDB lineage: Bacteria > Acidobacteriota > Blastocatellia > RBC074 > RBC074 > RBC074. Next base: position 4,736 of record CAZRXE010001662.1, on the reverse strand, counting down.
TAAATCCGTCGTCCCCAGCGCCGCCGCATCGCCACCGCGCGCCGCGATGTGGGGCGGCAAACAATCAAGCGTAATCAACCGCTGCGTCGCCAGCGCGGCGGCGCGCGTCAGGGCGTTTTCCAACTCGCGCACATTGCCGGGAAAGGCGTAAGCCTGCAACGCGGCGGCGGCTTCTTTGCTCAAGCGCAACACGGGCTGTTCGTCGCCGCTCAAGCGCCGCAGGAAATGTTGCGCCAGCAATTCGACATCGCCGGCGCGCCCGCGCAACGGCGGCAATTCGAGCGCCAGCACGCTCAGGCGGTAATACAAATCGGCGCGAAATTGTCCGGCCTCGATCAGCGGCAACAACTGCGCATTGCTCGCGCCGATGACGCGCACATTGACGCGCCGCGTTTGCGTCGAACCGACGCGCCGCACTTCGCCCGATTGCAGCGCGCGCAGCAAGCTCGCCTGAAACGCCGCGCTGGTCGTCGCCAGTTCGTCCAGAAACAAGGTGCCGCCGTCCGCCGCTTCAAACAGTCCCGCGCGGTCGCCCTGCGCGCCGGTGAACGCGCCTTTCGTGTGACCGAAGAGTTCGGCTTCCAGCAGCGTATCGGTCAACCCCGCGCAATTGACCGCGAGGAAAGGCCGGTTGTTGCGCGCGCTGAATTGATGAATGGCGCGCGCCACCAATTCCTTGCCCGTGCCAGATTCGCCCGTAATCAGCACGGCGGCTTCGTTGCGCGCGGCGTGCGCGATCAGCTTGTAAACCTGCACCATCGCGGCGCTGCGCCCGAGCAAGCCCGATTGCGAAAAATCCTCCGGCGTTGCCAGCGTGGGCGTACTGTCAGCTTCGCGGCGCGCGGCTACGTAGCGGTGCAACAGCGCGGCCAGTTGCGCCAATTCAAATGGCTTGGCAATGAAATCCGTCGCGCCTTCGGCCACGGCCTGCACCGCCAGTTCAAGCGAGCCTTGCGCGGTGATGAGAATGATCGGCAAAGCCGGATTGAGCGCACGCAACGCCCGCACGACTTCCAGGCCGTCGCCGTCGGGCATGAAGACGTCACACACCACGGCGTCGAATGATTGCGCGCGCAGCGCCGCCAAGGCCTCGCGCCCGCTACGCGCGCTGCTCACGCGAAAGCCGTTGACCGCCAGCCCGGTTTCCAGCATCAGCCGGATCGTGCGTTCATCGTCGGCAATCAGAATGTGCGGTGTTTGTGTCATGGAAAGCTTGTTCGCAGCGATGTCTTATAGCTGCTTTCAGTTTGAGAAAAAGAAATGTACAGCCGACTGTCAATCGGCTGTAGGCGCGGCGAGCAAGGGCTTTTGAAACCAGACGAACCTTGCCTCAGAGCGCCTCCGCAGACTAACAGTCTGCGATACACCTTTTTCTTGATGTCTATATGTTCGTCCGTGGTGATTCGTGTTCATCCGTGATCCTTTTGCGGTGTCGGTCGCACTCAATTGAAACCCGCTATCAGGCGGAAAGTTTCCGCTCCCGAATCATTCCGCCTGAAAACGGGACTGCGAAGCATTCAGCGGCAGCCACAGCGTAAAGGTCGAGCCGACGCCTTCCTCGCTCGTTACGGTCACGCGACCGCCGTGCTGTTCGGCGCACTCGCGCACAAAAGCCAGGCCCAGCCCCGCGCCCGTTTCGGCCTCATCGGTGGGCACGCGGGGCACGCGATAAAACTTCTCGAAGACGTGCGGCAGCGCCTCCGCCGGAATGCCGCACCCTTGATCGGTAACGTCCAGACGCAATGCCGTGCCGTCCAGGCGCGCCTCGATAACGACTTCGCGGTCAGGCGGACTGAACTTGAGCGCGTTGGCGACGAGATTGGTGACGGCGCGCGCCAGCAAATCCGCATCCGCCTGCACCGGCGGCAAGTCCGGCGACAAGCGGCGCAGCAACCGCATCCCGCGCTTGGCCGCCACGGGTTCGAGCAGCAATAACACACGTTCGAGCAGTGGCACGACGGCCAGCGGCGCGCAACGCAATGGACGCGCGCCCGACGCCAGCCGCGTCAAATCCAGGTATTCGTCAATCATCCGCGCCAGCCGTTTGGCTTCGTCATTGATGGCGGCGTGCAATTCCCGCCGCTGTTCGGGCGCAAATTCATGCCGCGCCAGCACTTCGCTCAAGCCTTGAATCGAAGTCAGCGGCGTTTTCATTTCATGCGTGACCAGCGCCATCACTTCGCTTTGCGTTTGCTGCAAGGCGCGCTGCTGCGTGATTTCCGTGAGCGCCGCGACAAAGCCCGGCAAGCCTGTTTCATCTTCCAACGCCGTCAACCGCAACCGGTAATACCGCGCATCAATCACCAGTTCGCGTTCAACCGGCGCGCCTTCAATCAACAAGCACACCAGCACGTCGCGGCTCTGCGCCAACCCGGCGGCGGCGAGCCGCGCGAACAAATCGCTGCCGGCGAGCGCCGTTTCCGGCACGTTCAACATTTGCGCCGCGCGCGGATTGGCGAAGACGATGCATCCATCAGCGGCGGCCATCAGCAAACCGTCAGCCGCCGATTGCAATGCGCGTTCGACAAAGCGCGCGCGCGCCGTATGCCGACGTTGCAAGGCGCTCAGGGTTCGCGCCTGCCACGCGCTGCCGCGCGGCCACCAGCGAGGGCGCGAAAGCCTTGCTTCCGGCGTTTGTTCGTCCGGCGCTTGCAAGTAACCGTGCGCCAACATGCGACACAACAACAACGTTTCGTGCGCGGGCAGCGGCGCACCGGTAAGCCGCAGTTGCGCTCCATCGCGCAAGGGCAACACCGTTTCATTCGCCCCCAACGTAAAGCCGGGCGAGCCGTAACGCGCAACCTCCTTGCCCGCTGGCGTCAGCAAACGCACGGCGCTCGCCTCGGTCAACCGAGCAATCAGCCGCAACGGATTCGGTCTGGGCGCAGCCGGAGGCGCTTCGCCGAGTTCCGCGATGCGCGCATCCAGCGTGACGCTGACTTCCAGCGCGCGTCGCAATAAAGCCAGCGGCGCGGCGACCACGCACGCCACCAGCATCGGCACCAGCGGCGGCAGCCACAACCATTGCGCAAAGACGAAATACGAACCGCCCAACAACGCCGCCAACAAACCCGCCAGCGCGGCCGTTTGCCGCAATGCTTCGTGGCGGCCTTGCACAAGGCTCAAAAGCAACAACACCGCGCTCGCCGTCAACGCCGCTCCCAACGCCGCCAATTCGTCCGGCGTCTCGCGGTAAAAGCGTTCGTGCAAAATCGTCTGCAATGCGTGGGCGAGAATCTCGACGCCCGGCGTCCATTCGCCGTGCTGCCGTCCTTGCGCATCCGCCGTGCGCGTGAACGGCGTCGCCAATCTGTCGCCCAGGTCCGCCGCCGTCGCGCCGATCAAGACATACTTGTCGCGCACCCGTTCCGCACTAACGCGCCCATCCAGGACATCGGCAAAACTCACGGTCTGCGCCGCGAACGAACCCGGCGGGCCAATGTAATCCAGCGTCAAGCGCGCGGGAGAGAGCGTCGTTTCCACGGCTCCGCCGATGACCAGGGTATGCGCGTCAACATCGAGCGGCACGCGCCGCGAACCAATCCACACCGCATCGGACGCGGCGCGCACGGCTTCGCGCGGCAAACCCGCGCCGACGCGCAGCGTTTCCACCGCCAGCGCCCAGAGCGGCTGCGCCTCATCATCGGCCTGCCGCAAATTCACCGCGCGCGCCACCCCGTCAAACCCCGCCGCCACGTGGGCGTGCCCCGTGCCCGCCGCCGCGCGTTCAATCGCGGGCAGCGGACGCAGCCAGACGGATTGCGGCTCTCGCCGTTCATTGAAACTTTCAGTCAGTTGCGCCGCGACAACGACGTTGCCCGCGCGCGCGATGGCCGCCGCCAATGCCTCGTCTTCTTGCGCGTTGGTCGCTTCGCTGTAGAGTACATCGAGCGCAATCACTTTGGGCGATGCCTGGCCGAGCTTCACCAACATTTCGGCCATCAACGAACGCGGCCAGGGAAAACGCCCGAAGCGCGCCAAACTGCGTTCATCAATCGCCACCATCAGCAGTTCTTCCGCCGGCGGCAACGAGCCGCGTTCACGCATCAAACAATCCCTCGCATACAATTCCAGCCCCGGCGCTCGCCACGACAGCAACAACGCGAGAATCGTCGCCGTTACCACAAGAGCCGGCGACGGCAGCCACCTTCCGGCCCACCGCCCGCTTCGTGGCGCAACTTGCCTTGGTCCAACGTTGAATTTCTCTGTGTGCAGCATGGAACTCACCAACGCGCCACGCCCGGCAAGGAAGATGCCAGAGGCACGCAGGTCAGAAATTGCACCCGCCCGGGAGATTTGACCGCGAACAGGGCGGCAAAAACGTAGCGCGAAACAGAAATGGGGTGGCGGTTTGCCACCCCATCCTAAATCAACCCACGCAACATTGGCACACGAGAGATTCCCGCGCGCGTCAGCGCCGAAAGCTGGAATGCTTGGTCGTCCGCTGCTGAATGTGTCTCTTTGTATTTGAAAGACGCCGCTCGCTTCGCCGGTGGCGAAAACTCAACAGTGTGACGCCCGTCAGCAATGCCATACAGGCGGCGACAGAGCCCACTGTCGTTGAATTCGTCGGCACGGCATGTGTCCTGTGTTTGCGCTTGTCTGCCGGCCGGAGTCGTCGGTCGAGGGTCCCGAAGGGCCCGACCCGAGACCGATGACTCTCGGACGCATGGAGCGGTCCCGGCGAAGGGTCGGAAGCGTGAAAGCGAGAGGCGTGCCGGGCCGACTTGAAAGGT
>CAZRXE010001661.1:0-2431 GCA_964603695.1 uncultured Heliomicrobium sp. | reverse complement strand
CCTGGACATCGGCACCGGCAGCGTGCGTGTAGTTATCGCTGAATTGATCGAAGGCGAACTGGAAATTGTCGGTGTCGGCGAAGCCGAATCCAGGGGACTGCGCAAAGGCGTCATCAGCAAACCCGATCTGACAATTGATTCGATCAAACGCGCGGTGGAATCCGCCGAGCGCATGTCCGGTTTGCAGATCCACGATGTGTATGTCGGCTTGGCCGGTTCGCACATCAAAGGCGAAAACAGTCACGGCATGATCGCCATTCCCGGACGCCACCGCGAAATCACACGCGAAGACATTCGCCGCGTGATTGACACGGCCTGCGCCATTTCCATTCCATCAGGCCGCGAAGTCGCCGACGTGTTACCGCAGGAATACACCGTGGACGATCAAGACGGCATTGACGATCCGCTGGGCATGCTGGGTTCGCGCTTGTCCGTTTCGGTTCACATCGTGACCAGTCCCGTGGCGGCGAAACAAAACGTGACCACCAGCGTGGCGCGCGCCGGATACAACGTGACGGATATTTACCTTTCGCATCTGGCCGCCGCCGAAGCCGTGCTGACCGACGAAGATCGCGAATACGGTTCGGCGGTCGTCAACATCGGCAGCGAAACCACCAGCGTGGCTATTTATCAACGCGGCGCGGTCTGGCATACGGCGGTACTGCCCATTGGCGGCAGCCATTTCACCAACGACATCGCTGTCGGATTGCGCACGCCAATTCCCGAAGCCGAGCGTATCAAACGCGAAGAAGGATGCGCTCACCGCATGTCGCTGACGCAGGAAGAAGCTTCCGATTTGATCGAAGTCCCCAGCGTTGGCGGACGCGCGCCGCGCGCCGTTTCGCGGCAGATTCTGTGCGACATTCTGGAACCGCGCGCTGAGGAAGTGCTTTCGCATGTCCAGGACGAAATTCGGCAAGCAGGGTTCGACAGGCAGTTGTCGTCGGGAATCGTGTTGACTGGCGGCGGCGCTTTGCTCAACGGCATTGTCGAAGTCGCCGAGCAGGTCTTCAACGCGCCAGTGCGCATCGGCGCGACCGGAGATTTCAACGGGTTGATTGAGGATGCGATGCAGCCGGCTTATTCGGCGGCCATCGGCTTGGCTTTGTACGGCCTGCGCTGCGAACTAGGCATTGTCGGCAGCAGCCGCAGTCAAGGCCGCCGCGCCTCGTCGCCGGCGATCAAGGATCGCGTCAAATCTTTTTTTGGAATTAAACGCTGATTTCGGCGATGACTTTGAACCAATCGGCTGGGGCGTTTCAATCTGTCGTGCTAAAATCCGCCGCCAGCTACAACATAGTGCGAAGAACCATTTACAAGATACGTTGAAGACAGCGCCGGGCAGTGGCTTGCGAGCGGCAGCTTTGCAGCAGGCGCGAGACTGTGAAAATGAAGACGGTCTGAAATGGCCGTGGAACTTATAACTATTGATTCTTAATCGTGAACGAAGTCTCTGACATTCTCAGCCGGGCAGCCCACGCCGTCAGCGTGTGCGCGGTTGAATTGGCTGCCAAGCCTCCGAAGATTCAGAGGAGGTTTCCCCCGTTGCTCGATAAGAGACTGTTGAAATTTTTAGGAGGCGTAGGATGTCTTTAGAAGATCGCAGGGAACTGAATTACACCTTTGACGATGAGCCGCCGAGTTACGGTGCCAGAATCAAAGTCATCGGTGTCGGCGGCGGAGGTGGCAATGCCGTCAACCACATGATTGACGCGAAGATCGAAGGCGTGGAGTTCCTGGTTGCCAATACCGATCTGCAAGCCCTGAAACGGTCGCATGCGCCGGTCAAACTGCAAATCGGTGCCAAACTCACCAAAGGTCTGGGCGCGGGCGCAAACCCCGAAGTCGGGCGCGATGCCGCGCTGGAAGACACTGAAAAGATCATCGAAGCCCTGGAAGGCGCGGATATGGTCTTTGTCACCGTCGGTCTGGGCGGCGGCACCGGCACGGGAGCCGCGCCGATCATCGCTTCGCTGGCGGCGGAACTCGATGCCTTGACCGTGGCCGTCGTCACCAAGCCCTTCCCTTTTGAGGGGCGCCACCGCCTGCGCCAATCCGAATCCGGACTTGAAGAGTTGCGGTCGGTGGTGGATACCTTGATTACCATTCCGAATGCCCGCTTGCTGCAAGCGGCGGATCGCAACATGGCGCTCGGCGACGCATTCAAAATGGCCGATGACGTGCTGCGTCAAGCCGTGCAAGGCATCTCTGATCTGATTACCATTCCCGGCTTCATCAACGTGGACTTCGCCGACGTGCGCGCGATTATGCGCGGCATGGGCATTGCCCTGATGGGAACCGGCAGCGGCGTCGGCGAAAACCGCGCCATGGATGCCACGCAACGCGCCATTTCCAGCCCGCTGCTGGAAGAGGCTTCGATTAACGGCGCGCGCGGAGTACTGGTCAACATCACCGGCGGCATGGACTTGAC
>CAZRXE010001660.1:0-2336 GCA_964603695.1 uncultured Heliomicrobium sp. | reverse complement strand
GCATTTCGGCGATTTCGTCCAAAAAGAGCGTGCCGGTATTGGCCAGTTCAAAACAGCCTTCGCGTCGGGCAATCGCGCCGGTGAACGCGCCGCGTTCGTGGCCGAAAAGCTCCGATTCCATCAGCGTTTCGGGAATCGCCGAACAGTTGATGGCGACAAACGGCCTGGAAGCGCGCGGGCTGAGCTGGTGAATGGTTTGGGCGACGACTTCCTTGCCGGTGCCGGATTCGCCAGTGATGAGTACCGAAACGGCGGAACTCGCGACCTGTTCGATGGTCGTATAAATCTGCCGCATGACCTGCGAATTGCCGACCAGTTTGCCGAACACGCCGTATTCGCCGAGCTGACGGCGCAAGCGCGTGTTTTCCAGTTGCGTCGAAGCTTGTTCGATGGCGCGCTGCAAGACGACGTTCAACTGGCTGATGTTGATCGGCTTTTCAAAGTAATAAAACGCGCCGTCTTCCTTCACGGCGCGCACTGCGTCTTCGATGCTGCCCTGCCCGGTCAGCAAAAGCACGGCGGTTTCGGGCGATTCTTCGCGCAGACGCGAAAGCAATCCGAAACCGTCCAGGCGTGGCATCAAAACATCCGTGACCACGGCTGTCGGGTGAAACTCGCCGGCGATTTCCATCGCTTCCAGTCCATCGCCGGCCGTTCGGGTTTCGTATCCCCAAGCCGTCATAATCTCGCTCAGACCGACGCGCGCGGCTTGTTCATCGTCAACAATCAAAATTCTCGCTCTGTCCATCATAAATGTTGCTCTGCGGTATTGATTCGTGAGGTGGATGCTCAGTGGGAATGCAGTGTAACAAGCGATGGGCGCGCTTGCCAAATTTGCAGGCCAAGATTTTTTTAAATAGCAATCTTGTGCATTACGTCAGGCTTCATGCATACTGACCGCCGCTCTCATCCCAAACCATTTCCCAATTTTCAAAGACGCGCTTTGGTGAAGAAGCCCGTCCGTCAATCGAGAGACTTCACCCAAATTCAATTCAAGGAGAAATAAATGGCAACTGTTAATTTCAAAGGCAATCCAGTCACACTGGAAGGCAATGAAGTGTCTGTCGGACAGACAGCTCCGGACTTCAAGGTTCAAAAATCTTCCGATATGGGCGATTACACGCTGGCCAGTTCCGCCGGCAAAACGCGCATTCTGGTGGCGGTGCCGTCGCTGGACACGCCAGTTTGTGATACCGAAGCGCGTCGGTTCAATGAAGAAGCGGCCAAACTGTCAGATGTCGAGGTGGTCACCGTCAGCATGGACTTGCCCTTTGCCCAGAAGCGTTGGTGCGCGGCGGCGGGAATCGAAAATCTGATTACGGCCAGTGATCACCGCGACGCTTCGTTTGGGAAGAATTACGGCATATTGATTCAAGGTGGGCCGCTGGATCGCATTCACGCACGCTCGGTGTTCGTGGTCGGGCCGGACAACACACTGAAATACGTTGAATACGTTAGCGACATCGCCGAACAGCCAAATTACGAAGCGGTGCTGGAAGCAGCGAAGTAATCGCAGCGCATTATGACACCAAATCAAAATGCCGGTCTTTGCGCAAAGACCGGCATTTTGCTTGCGAAGTGTTTGCGAAGTGTTTCTGTGCGTTTTGCCAGCATTTATTCACAACGAAAGAATGGTTAAGTGTTGCGTCCGGTGCGCGTGTTGAGGGAGTTGGGTTATAGCGTGGAAGTGCTTGATGACGGCGTGGGATTAAGTGGGCGAGGGAACGCCAGATGAACAACTCTACAGCGGAGACGTGCTGCGGAAGCTGCTGGGCAAGTCCAAAAAGCAAACTCAGGCAACGGAGGGACTCCGCTGTGGAATGGTTCGAATTACGGGAATTGCAGAGATTCAGTCTTGACGAATGATGACACAGGCTTGCCGCATTGGTATCTACACAATTTTTTTTGCGCCGGAGGCGTACCGGAAATTAGCCGGTGGTTCCGCTACGCTCACCACCGGCTAATTTCCGCCGCTCTTTCAGGACAACACAGGTCGCCGGGCTTGTGTCGCCGGACTTGTATAGATACTAATGGGCTTGCCGCGTGGCATCCAGCCAAACCTTTCCGCAAAGGAGATGCCGTCGGGGAAGTTGAGATAGACTCAAACAATCATCCCTAACGAATAGCGACGGTCACGACATTTGCCGCTAGTCCGTCTACTTGCAAGCTGATTTTCATTTCGCCGCGTCCGGCCAGTGTGCGCGGCAAAGGACCGAGATTGATTTGATCCAAACCCACCGAACCGTCCACTGCGCCGACAAATTGCACCGCGACTTCCACGCCTCCGACTTTGGCGAAAGCATTGGCAGCATTGCCGAAGCGCGCTCCAGTGCCAT
>CAZRXE010001659.1:0-2864 GCA_964603695.1 uncultured Heliomicrobium sp. | reverse complement strand
TTCAAAGTCGCAGAGAATCGCATTCATCCCCCAGACTGTCAAGCGAAGCAATTTTGCGCCGGACATTGCCTGAAGCCGCGTTGACAATCCATCCGCTCGCCAGTATTTTCGGCGCGATCAATTTTCAAAAGTATTCAAAAGGCGAACCGTGAACCCGTTCCATCTTCCACAAACAGCGACCGATTCAGCCGTCGAATGCGGCCAAAAGATGATGTGTTGTTGTTGCTGTAAACCTCATTCCCAACGGAACCGGTCGCCTTTGCGCATCTGCTAAAACTGAAATTGCAGCATCAAAAGCAAACCCTGAGCGCCCCGGTTCCCTAGAAGAACCGGGGCGCTTTGATTTTTGAACAGACTTCAGGAGAACAATGAACGCTACGTCAACGCAAACGAAAGAGTCCGCTGAACCCTCTCCCGCAGATCCTTTGCCGGATTACTTCCAGGAAGAAATGGCACTCTATGAAACGCAGATCAAAAAGTTTCGCGCCGGCGAACTGGGCGAAACCAAAATGCAAAAGTTTCGCTTGCAGTTCGGCACTTACGCCCAACGACAGGAAGGCGTGCAAATGCAGCGCATCAAAATTCCCGGCGGATACCTGACGGCGGATCAATTGACGCGGCTGGCCGACACGGCGGATCGTTACGCCAACGGCTTCATTCACTTCACTACGCGCGAAGACGCACAGCTTTATTACCTGCAATTGGAAGAAGTGCCTTCGCTGTTGCGCGACCTGGCCGAAGCGGGCATCACCACGCGCGAAGCTTGCGGCAACACTGTTCGCAACATCACGGCGTGTTATCGCGCAGGCGTTTCGCACACTGAAGCCTTCAACGTTTATCCCTACGCACAGGCGCTGTTCAAATATTTCCTGCGCAACAAGTTCAACCAAAACATGGGCCGCAAAGTGAAAATCGCTTTTGAAGGCTGCGCTGAAGATCATTCCGCCCTCGCCTTTCACGATCTGGGTTTTCAAGCTGTCACCCGCGAAGAAAATGGCGAAATCCGCAAAGGCTTTTTGGTTCACGTCGGCGGAGGAATGGGCAGCGGACCGCACATCGCCAAAATCTACAGCGAGTTTTTGCCGGTCGAAGAATTGTTCAACTTCGCCACCGCCGTCATTCGCATCTTTGATCGTTACGGCGAACGCAAACAGCGGATGAAAGCACGCATGAAGTTCTTGGTGCAATCCCTGGGCTGGGAAAAGTTCCGCGAAGCCGTGGACGCCGAACGCGCCGCACTCGGCACTCTCCCTTCCGTTGCTGAATTCCTGGAAGAAACCCCGGAACCAAATCACATTCAACAACCCACCAAACCATCAAACCCGGGGCAGCCTAAACTGAATGTGCTGCCCGCCATCGCAAACGACGTTGATTATCAGCAGTGGGCGCAGGATTCCGTCATTCCGCACCGCCTGGAAGGCTTTCGCGGAGTTCACGTGCGCACCAAGTTCGGCGACATCACGGGCGAACGCGCGCGGCAATTGGCCGAGATTGCGCGCGAATTTTCCGCCGGTGAATTGCGTGTTTCGATTGAGCAGAATTTGTTTTTGCCCTGGGTTCGCGTCGAAGACCTGCCCGCGCTGTATCAGGAATTGCGCGAAGTTTCGCTTGGCGAAGCAGGCGCGGAAACCGTGGCGGATGTGACGGCTTGTCCCGGCGCGGATACTTGCCGGCTGGGAATCGCTTCGGCCAAAGGATTGGGAACGGCGATTTCCGATTCTTTTTTCAATGGAACGCTTGCGCCTTATCGCGAAGCCAATCGCGATTTGCGAATCAAAATCTCCGGCTGTCCGAACGGTTGCGCACAACACGCGGTCGCCAACATAGGCTTTCACGCGGCGGCGGTGACGCAGGACGGTCACAATCTGCCGGCGCATCTGCTGTTTTTGGGCGGGCAAGCCAATCACGGGAAGCCACAAGCCGCCAAAGTCTATGGGCGCTTCCCTGCCCGCAACGCCATTCAAGTGGTCGAAACGCTGTTCAATCTCCACGAAACGGAAAAACAACCAAACGAAGATTTCAATGACTTCATCGCGCGTATCGGCGATGCGCGCGTGAAGGAGGCGTTGGAACCGCTCAAAGCCATTCCGGCCTTCGCGGACGATCCGCGGTTTTACGACGATTACGGCCACGAAAACGAACGCTTCACCATTCGTTCCGGCGTACGCGGCGAATGCGCCGGAACCACCATCGCCGAAGTGGTTCCGACCTTTGAAACCGCCCGCGAACGGCTGCGGCAGACTTCGGCTTACATTCATCACGGCAATTTCCAGCAAGCGTTGCTGGAAGCTTACGAAGCGGCGGCAGCAGCAGCGCGCGTACCGCTTTATCAAAAGCTGTTGGATCCGTTCACGTCGCTCGAAGCCTTGTGGGAGTTTGAAAACCTGTTCGTGCTGTCAGGCCAAACCGGCGGCTCCTGGACAAATCTGTCGGCGACGTTTGAAGGCGTGAAAACCGACGAAGCCAACGAAATCAACGCGCAAGCTGCGTTGGAACAAGCGCGGGAGTTCGTCAATTACTGCGAGAGCTTTTCAGCGCAATAAGCAATGGCGCGAAGGAAGATCGAACCAGGTTCGATCTTCCTTCGCGCCATTGCTTCCTCGGCCAAACTACGCCACGTTTCAGAATTTGTATCGGATGCCGAATTGCACCGTCCGCGCCGGGATCGTCGTGTTTACAGACTTGCCCAGGCTCGGCGAAAACAGCGTGTGAACCGGCACGCCGAAATGCGTGCGGTTGAAGAGGTTGAAAATCTCCGTGCGGAATTCCAGGTTTTGAAATTCGGTGAAACGGAAGTTTTTGTTGATCGCCAAATCGAAAGCGGCGATGCCCGGCGCGCGGAAAGTATTGCGGCCAACAACACC
>CAZRXE010001658.1:0-2395 GCA_964603695.1 uncultured Heliomicrobium sp. | reverse complement strand
GCTCTGTTGTGTTTGTTTACTGTCAGTTGATGCGGCCTGTTATTAATAACGAGCCGTTTGAACGATACAGCTTCACCGTTAGCGTCGCCTCAAGCGCGCTTCAAATCGGCATCAGCTTTTCCTTCTTATGGCGGATGAAATTGCAAGGTGTATGCCGGTTCGTTCCCCAAGCAGCCGGCTGCGGCTTAAGCTAAGTGAAATCAATCAGATTGACGGAAAAGGAGAGATATTCGGCGGGCGGAGTTGAATGCTGAAACCCGACAATTACGTCGGTTTGGCCGTTGTCCGCTTCCAAGTGCGAACAGAAATGTCAGTTCAGGAAGCGCAGTTTCACGAAGCTTTCCGTGACGTGAAAGTTCGGCTGTGCGGTCAGAGTTGGAGAAAAAGTCAGATATTGCCGCTCGCCGTTCAAGCGGCTGATGCGGAACAGATTGGCGTGCCAGGCGTCACCCGCTTGCGGACGGCAGCCGAAGGCCGTGAATGGAATGGCCATTGCCACTCGCCAGCGGCTTTCGGCTTCATTGATTTCGGCGGCAGTGCGCATGCCGCTTTTCCATTTCCAGTCGTGCCACATTCGCGCGCCGCTGGGTGCCAGTTCCACCAGCAAGTCGCACCATTGGCCGGTCGGCGCGACTTCAAATTCGCGGTAATACTTTTCGTGCGGTTCGATGGGCGAACGGATGAAGGCTTCGCACACGTCGCGATCCCACAAGGCATGCCGCTCTTCGCGCAGGTCGAAGTCTGCGTCGGCATCCAGCTCCGTGTAGCCGCACTCAAAGCCGAAAAGCAGTTCCGATTCGCTCCACACAGCCATTGCCGTCGTGTGCAATTCCGCCGGAGCCTGCTGCCCGCGCCAATCCTGATGAATCATCAAACGCCGTGCGCGCTGCCAACATTCGTCATTGAAATCCGTCATTAAGCGTGGCGACGGGTGAAAGACGGCAATTATTTCAACAGAGTTCATAAGCTTTTGTTCAAGGCGTCGGCGGTTTCAGTCGCCGATCAAGTTGCTGCGCGCGTTGAAACGCTTCGGCGGCAGCTTTTGTCTGGCCTTTCTTCCTCAGCGCCAATCCCAACTGATAATGCGCCGGCGCGTAATCCGGGTCTTTTTTGATAGCGGATTCAAACAGGCTGACGGCGGCGGCCAGATCGCCTTCCTTCATTTTTTGAATGCCGGTGTTGGTGTCGAAGGTCGCGGCCTGATTGTTGGATTTGAGCTTATTGAGCCGGGCCGCTTCCTGAAACTCGGCGCGCGCCGCGTCCATCTCGCCTTTTTGCCGCAGCGCATTGCCGAGCGTGTTGTGAATTTCGGGACTCAAGGGAGATAGTTTGATGGCCGTACGAAAGGCTTCAATCGCGGCGTCGGTTTCGCCTTTTTGCTGAAGAGTGGTTCCGAGCATGTAATGGGCTTCGGAAAAATCCGGCTTGGCAGCAACTGCACCGCGAAACGCCTTGACGGCCTCATCGAGTTTGGTTTGCTGCATCAAGGTGATGCCGAGCGTGTAGTGCGCTTCGTGCAAAGACGGTTGCAGGGCGACACTGCGATTGAGCGCGTCCACCGCGCCGGCGAAATCGTCCGTGTACTTCAGTGCCACGCCCAGGTTGTACCAGGCTTCGGCTTCGTTCGGGCTGAGGCTGAGCAACTTGCGATAGTTGGCGATGGCGGCGGCGTAATCGGCTTTTTGAATCAGCGCCAAGCCTAGATTGTTCAGCGTCACCGTGTTGTTGGCGTCCAACGCCAACGCTGCTTGAAACTCCGCCACGGCGGCGGCGGCATCGCGTTTTTGAATAAAGGTCAGGCCAAGTTGATTGTGCGCTTCGATCAATCGCGGTTGGTCTGGTTTCAAGCGAATAGCTTCGCGCAACTGTGCGATGGCGTCGTCGGTTTGCTCATCTGTATAAAGCGCCAACCCAAGCGCGATGCGCGCGTCGGCAATTTTTGCATTGAGTTTGACAGCGCGCCGCAGTTCGTCAATCGCTTCGGCGAGCGCGCCGGTCTTTTGCAAACAGACGCCGAGGTAATAACTCGATTCAAAATGATTCGGATTCAGACGGACGGCTTCGCGCAGCGAAGGAATCGCTTCGGCAAATTGACGCGCAAACCAGCGCGTCACGCCCAATCGAAAATGGGCCTCGTGAAAGTCCGGTTTGAGCCGCGCGGCGGTTTCAAATTCGGCGACGGCTCCGGCCAAATCGCCAGCTTGTCCGAGCGCGAATCCCAGCGCGCTGTGTCCGGCGGCAAAGTCTGGCTGCGCGGCAACGGAGGCGCGAAAAGCGGTGATGGCTTCGTTCAATTGGCCTTTTTGCTGCAAGGCCAATCCGAAATTGGCGTGAGCTTCGGCAAAGTCGGGCTTGAGGCGCAAGGCTTCGCCGAACGCGGCGATGGCGGCATCCG
>CAZRXE010001657.1:0-1754 GCA_964603695.1 uncultured Heliomicrobium sp. | reverse complement strand
GGTCGCTTGACCAGCCGCGGGCATTCCGCGCGCGGCGAATTGATGGCGCGCGAACTGTTGTGGCGGATGGGCGCGCCGATGCGGCGGCGCGAACACATCGCCGGTTTGATTCGCCGGCATCAAGTTCCCTTCTTCTTGATTGACAGTGCGGGCAGCGAGCGGCGTTTGTTTGAAGTCAGCCAGGCGGTACGCTGCGATTTGCTGGCGCTGGTGACGGAAGCAGACGGGCGCGGGCGGGTTTGCTGTGATCAACAACGCCTGCTCGACAACATTGCGCTATTTGCGCAGTTTGCCGAAGAACAAGCCTGTTTGCGCGGGCCCCGCCAATTCCCCAGCGACCACAGCCGCTTTCTCTACTTTCGCAAGGAAGACCGCGACCCGAACTACCTGGCCTTTGACGACACGATTTGCGAAGTGATTTTGATGGCGGGCTTGCCCGGCGCAGGCAAGGATCACTGGATTGCATCGGAAGCGCCGGACTGGCCGGTGATTTCGCTCGATGCCTTGCGACGGGAAATGAAAATCGCGCCGACCGAGCCGCAAGGCGCAGTCATTGCGCGTGCGCGCGAAATGGCGCGCGAACATCTGCGCCGCAAACAGTCTTTCATCTGGAACGCAAC
Source organism: uncultured Heliomicrobium sp. (assembly GCA_964603695.1). Lineage (GTDB taxonomy): Bacteria > Acidobacteriota > Blastocatellia > RBC074 > RBC074 > RBC074. The sequence continues at coordinate 1,134 of CAZRXE010001657.1, read as the reverse complement.
CAACATCAGCCGCCAAATGCGCGAACGCAGTTTGAGTTTGTGCGCGGCTTACAATGCGCGCGTTCGCATCGTTTACGTCGAAGCGCCTGCCGACCGGCTGTTTGCGCAAAACGCGGCGCGCGAACACAGCGTCCCGCCGGCAGTCATCGCCAGATTGTTGGAAAAATGGCAGCCACCGGATTTGACCGAAGCACACAGAGTCGAATGCGTCGCGCAGGAAAAGCTTGGCAACCAACAGGTACTGTAGTAGTTTGCGCCCGCTTGTTTTCAGTAAAACCGTTTCTTGACAAGCATTGCCGAGGCCATCTCCGCAACAGCCTTGAACGATTAACCATTGCAACAAAGGAGTTCAATCATGCCAAAAGGAATTTCCCTCCACATTGGTCTCAATAAAGTTGATCCGGCGCATTATGACGGCTGGAATGGGGCGTTGACCGCCTGTGAATTCGACGCCAAAGACATGGCGGCGCTCGCCAAAGCCAAAAAGTTCAAAACCAAAACGTTATTGACGGTCCAGGCCACCGCCGATGCCGTCATCTCCGCCGTGACCGACGCCGCCAATCAACTCAAAGCCGGGGACTTTTTCCTGTTCACCTACTCCGGCCACGGCGGGCAGGTGCCGGACAAAAACGGTGACGAGAAAGACGGCCTGGACGAAACCTGGGTGCTTTACGACCGCGAATTGATTGATGATGAGTTGTACGGCTTGTGGGCGCTATTTGCGCCGGGCGTTCGCATTTTGGTGCTGTCGGATTCCTGCCACAGCGGAACCGTCACGCGCGCCAGACTCTACGAAGCGGTTGCGACGCAGCCTGAGATTGAAGAACTCGCGCCGCCCATTGTTCCACGATTCCGCGTTATGCCGGGACACGTCAACGAACGCGGCAGCCTGCAAAATCGCGTTTATACCAAAAACAAGGAGCTTTACGACGGCATTCAAAAACGGACTCGCGCCGGAGACACCGTGGCCGTCAATGCCGCTGTCTTGCTGATTTCCGGCTGCCAGGATAATCAGCTTTCCTCCGACGGCAACCGCAACGGACTATTCACGCAGATGTTGCTCAAGGCTTGGAACAAGGGGGACTTTACCGGCAGTTACTCGAAATTCCATAAGACCATCCTGCAAAGGATGCC
>CAZRXE010001656.1:0-8475 GCA_964603695.1 uncultured Heliomicrobium sp. | reverse complement strand
CGCCAGGCGCGCCGCGCGGGGCCTGGGCAGGCATTCGGTTGAAGTTTTGATGCCTCTTCGTCCGAAGCAAATGCTGAAACTAAGCAGATGGGCCAAAGTCCTGCGGAAAAATCGCGCTTTTCATTTTCCATTTGTCATTTTCAAATTGTCATTTTTCATTGCGTGGTCACCTGTTTCGGGCAATGGCAAATGACAACTCCAAAATGGAAAATGGAAAATGAAATTGCCGACAACTTTTTGCCCGACTACTTACCGAAAACAGGTGTCCCCTGTTTTCGGTAGTTTGTCATACGTCACTTTCTTGTCATACGTCACTTTCAATGCCTGCGCCGCTTTGAGCCTCCCTGCCATTCGTGTACACTGCGCGCTTCTTTTTTCCGAACACACTCTGACTAAACAAGACAATGAGCGAATATCTTTTTGTGTACGGCACATTGCAGCCTGCCGCCGCGCCGCCGGAGTTGAAAGAAATCATTGACCGTTGGCGCAAGGTCGGGTCAGGAACAGTGCTGGGACAGCTTTTCGATTTAGGCGAATATCCGGGCGCGGTGCTGGATGCGAACTCGACTTCGCGCGTGATCGGCGATGTCTATGAACTGCGCGATCCGGCGGCGCTGGCGACTTTGGACGAATACGAAGGTTTTGACGCGGACGAGCCGGAACAGAGTCTATTTCATCGCGTCCGCACCGAAGTCAAAATGGCTGAAGGCGGCGCGCAGCCGAGTTGGATTTACGTTTACAACCGCGATGTGTCGAATCTGACGCCGCGCAAAGCCGGGCTGACGCGATGGTCGTCACCGAAGAAAAAGGCTGCCAAAAAATCTACGAAGGCGGAGACGGAATTGAACGAACAGCAAACCACACCTCAATTCACACTGGAACAAATCCAACAACTGGAATCCGATTACCTGATGAGGACTTATGCGCGCAATCCGGCGATGTTCGTGCGCGGCAAAGGTTCGACCGTCTACGACGAAACCGGCAAAGCTTACCTGGATTTCATTTCGGGCATAGGCGTCAACGTGCTGGGTTACGATCATCCGCGCGTGCGCCGCGCGTTGCGCGAACAGGGCGATTTGCTGCACACCTCGAATCTTTATTATCACCCGTATCAAGGCCAATTGGCCGAGCGGTTGGCCAAAGCTGCCGGCATGTCGCGCGTCTTTTTCTGCAACACCGGCACCGAAGCGACTGAAGGCGCGCTGAAACTGGCGCGCGCTTATCAGCGCAGGCAAGGCCACGAAAACAAGTTTGAATTCGTTTCGCTGACCAATTCCTTTCACGGACGGACGATGGGCGCGCTTTCGATCACGGCGCAGGAAAAATACCGCGCGCCGTTTGAACCGCTCGTTCCCGGCGTGCATTACATTGATCCGAATAACTGTGCAGATGACTTCGCCGAAGCGCGCGCCACCATCAACGAACGCACCGCCGCCGTCATCATCGAAACTATTCAGGGCGAAGGCGGCGTGCTGCCGATCAACGACGACTTTCTGAAAGTCGTCCGCGAGCGTTGCGACGAAACCGGCGCGCTGCTCGTTCTGGACGAGGTGCAATGCGGGCTGGGCCGAACGGGCAGGCTTTTCGCGTTTGAAAACACTTCGGTCAAACCGGACGTGCTGACCGTGGCCAAACCGCTGGGTTTGGGCGTGCCGCTGGGCGCGTTCATCGTGGCGGAAAAGTTCGTTGACGGATTGAAGCCCGGCGATCACGGCACGACTTTCGGCGGCGGGCCGCTGGCTTGCCGCTTGAGTTTGGACTTCCTGCAAATGCTGGAAGAAGAACACCTGATGCAGCGCGTGACCGAAGTCGGCAACTACTTCCGCAAAAAGCTGCGCCGCTTGCAACGCGAAGTGCCTGGACTGATTAAAGACGTTCGCGGATTGGGCTTGATGGTCGGCGCGGAACTCACTTTTCCCGGCAAAACCGTGGTGGCGAAAATGATGGAGCGCGGCTTTTTGATGAATTGCACGCACGACACCGTGCTGCGTTTTCTGCCGCCTTACATCATCAAGAAGGCCGAGATTACGGCGATGATTACAGCGTTGCAGGAAGTTATCACCGAGGAGGCGAAAGCCGTAGCCGCGAGTTAAGGAAAATGGAAATCCGCAAAGCAAAAACTGCCGACGCCGTGCAGATTCATGCCCTGGTCAACGCCTACGCCAAGCAGGAACAGATGCTGCCGCGCACATTGCTGAGCGTTTACGAAAACATCCGCGATTTCCACGTCGCGGTGGAAGACGACAAGGTGCTGGGCTGTTCGGGATTGCATTTCACCTGGGGCGATATGGCGGAGGTGCGTTCGTTGGCGGTGGATGAATCGGCAGGCAAACGCGGCATTGGTCGGTTGCTGGTGGAAGCCAACATTGCCGAAGCGCGCGAACACGGACTGGTGCAGGTCTATGCTTTCACCTATGTGACGGGCTTTTTCGCCAAGCTGGGCTTTCGCGTGGTGGCGCACGATTCCCTGCCCCGCAAAGTTTGGATGGATTGCATCAATTGCCCGAAGTTCAATTGCTGCGACGAGGTGGCGATGGTTTTGGATTTGGTCGAAGACGCGCGGCCTGAGTCTTTCGATGTCAGCCAGGTCAATATTCCAGTGGTGAAGCTAGAACGGCGCGCGGGTTGAGGCGGGCAAGTTTGTTGGGAACCGTGCGTTCAGGTAGGGCGTTCAAGCAAATGTCCAACCGCCGGCGTCTTGCTGGTTCTTGAAGGCTCCGGCACTTTCCGCAACAAACTCAGACAACTTAACAACTCTCAGAAAGGAGTTCCCTATGATCCGAAGATATTCAGCCGTACTTCTTGGCGTGGCGCTGATGGGCGCTATTACGATGGTCGCCGCGCAAACGCCGCCCGATCCGCCGCGTCAGGTGACAGTGACAACGCCGCCTTCCATGCCTGCCGACCGCAAAGCCTACACCGACGCCAACAGAATCACCGATCCCGACAAAAAGGTGGAAGCCCTGGAAAAATTCGTCGCCGACTTTCCTAAAAGCTCGTCGGTGATGTTTGCGCACCAGACGGTTTTCGACACGCTGGTCAAAAACCACCCGGAACAGAAAGACAAGATTCTCGCCAACGCAGAAAAAGCCATTGAAAAAGCGCAGGACTTTATGCGCCCGTCCATGTACGAGCAAATGGCCAGAAAGCTGCTCGACGCCGGCGTTCTGCTGGACGAAGCGGAAAAGCTGACCAACAAAGGCATGGCCGCGATTGACGAAGAGATGATGAAGCAGGCCAAGTCGCGCAAAGCCGCTTCTTATGCCATGTTGGGCCGCATTTTCCTCAAGCAGGACAAGTTGAAAGAGGCCGAGCAGAATTTTCAGCGCGCCAAAGACGCCAATCCCAGATTGGTCGCAGCGGCTACTGGTTTGGCCGAGTTGTACGCCAAACAAGGCAAGGAACAGTTGGCGCTGGAAACTTATATGAGCGCCGCGCTTAACGGCAAACTCTCCGCCGCCGAACGCAAACAGTTTGAAGCCTTTTACAGCAAGTCGAACAACGGATCATTGGCCGGGTTGGAAGAAAAGCTGGATGCGGAATACGTCAAACTGAACCCGCCTCCGGTTAAAGTCGAACATTACAAACCGACTGACAAGCGTTCCAATCGGACTGTGCTGGCCGAAGTTTTTACCGGCGCGGGTTGCGGGCCTTGCGTGGCGGCGGATTTGGGATTCGACGCGATGATGGAGCGGTACAAACGCGAGGAATTGGTGGTGTTGATGTATCACCTCCACATCCCCGCGCCCGATCCAATGACGAACCTGGCTACGCAAGCGCGCGGCAAGTTTTACACCGTGCAGGGGGTGCCGAGTTACGCTATGGACGGCAAGTCCGCTTCAGGCGGCGGCACGCGCGAAATGACTCAGGGCTTTTACGACCGCGTAAATCCCGATGTCGAACGGCAACTGCAAACCGCTGCCGGCGCTGATTTGAAGCTGGAAGCGACGCTGGAAGGCAACTCGGTTAAAGCCAAAGTCGCGCTCAGCAATCTGAAAACGGAGTCGGACAAGCTGAAACTGCACATCGTTTTGGCCGAAGATAAACTGCGCTACACGGGCGAAAACGGCGTCCGTTTCCATCCGATGGTCGTTCGCAGCGTGGCCGGGCCGGATTACGGCGGATTGCTCGTCGCGGGCAAAGACGATCAAACTTTTGATTGGAATTTCGATGTTGCTGCCGTCGCCGCCGAAGCCAAAAAGCATCTGGACGATTTCGAAAAGAGCGGCGCGCGCGGCGATTTCGCCTTCAGCGAAAAGAAAGATCGGATTGATCCGAACAATCTGACCGTCGTCGCTTTCGTGCAGGACGAAAAGACCAAAACGGTGCTGCAATCCGTTCAGGTCAAGGTGAAACGTCCGGTCGCATCCAACAGCGGCAACTGAGCAAGACAATGAACAGACAATCATTGATTCGATTTTTGTGGGCAGCGGCGCTTTTCCTAAGCTCCGCTGCCCACACTTTTGCGCAGGAAAGTTCCGGCGTGCAGCTCAACCCGATCAAATGGTCTTTGAAACTGGATGCGCCGTCGGCGACGTTCAAAGCCGGAGACCAAATCCGATTGCAGTTGACCGCTGAAATCGAAGACGGCTGGCATTTGTATTCGCTGGATGAGATCGAACGCGGCCCCAAACCCACGCGCATTTCGCTGGCGGCGGAGCAGCCTTTTGAACTGGCTGAGATCGAATCGCCCGAACCGCAATCCGCGTTCGACGAGAATTTCGGCGTCCCCACGCAGTTTTACGAACACACAGTGACTTTCATTTTGCCCGTCACCGTGGCAGCAAAAGCGTCCGCCGGAAAACGAAAATTGATCGTTCAGGCGCGCTATCAAACCTGCACGGACAAACTGTGCTTGCCGCCGAAACTGGTCAAAACAGAAGTCGAAGTGGAAATCGGCGCGGGCAAATGAAAATCTCACGACTAAACCGCGAAGGCGCAAAGAAACCCAAGCTCGGATCAGACTTGGCGACTCGGCGTGAAACTGCAAAACTGTGGCGGAATTCGATTCCGAACATTTTTATCCCAAAAACGGACAATTCGAGTTCGACGGGAAAGCCTGGATAACTGCTAACTCTAGCAATTACTTAGCCAACTTGCTTGGCACACAACTTGGAAAGGAAAACGAAGATACTGCTCGCGGTTTTGGCCGAACGTTAATGCCGGGAAGCGAGCATCGTTCTGTGAAAATGGGTAAGACAAAAGAAGGTTCACCAACAAGCAAAGATTTTTCAGTCGCCACGCCGCGCGGATTTTTGGCCGGCACGGCGGCTTGCGGATTGAAGAAAAAAGGCGGCGAGGATTTGGCGATTATTTTTTCCGAGCGCCCGGCGGTAGCGGCGGCGGTCTTCACGCAGAATCTGGTGTTCGCCGCGCCGGTCCAGGTTTCGCGCGAACATCTGCGCGGGAAATCTCATCGAGTGATTGTCGTGAATTCAGGCGGCGCGAACGCTTGCACGGGCGAGGAGGGAGTCAAAGACGCACGCCAAACCGCGCGACTGGTCGCCGAATACTTCAACTGCGACGAAGAAGAAGTGCTGGTGGCTTCGACAGGAGTCATCGGACAGCGGCTGAATATGGCGAAAGTGGAATCCGGCATCCGCGAATCCACTGCTCAACTTTCGCGGCAAAGCGGCTGGAACGTGGCCGAAGCCATCATGACCACCGACACTTACCCAAAACGCGCAGGCAAACGCATCAAGCTAGGCGGTAAGACCGTGACGATTGCGGGCGTGGCCAAAGGCGCGGGAATGATTCATCCGAACATGGCCACGCTGTTGTCTTTCGTGACGACGGACGCAGCAATCAGCAAATCGGCGCTCAACGCGGCGCTGAAACGAGCGGTCAATCAAAGCTTCAATCGCGTCTCGGTGGACGGCGACACGTCCACCAACGATACGCTGGCCGTGCTGGCCAACGGCGCGGCGGAAAACGATCCGATCACGAAAGCTTCGGGCGCGGACTTTGAAAGCTTCACGCAGGCTTTGACGGCGGTTTGCCGCGAACTGGCGATTCAAGTCGCACGGGACGGCGAAGGCGCTCGCAAACTGGTCACGGTTCATGTTCGCCGCGCGCCCAGCGAACGCGACGCGGAAAAAATAGCTGTGACCGTGGCTACCAGTCCGCTCGTCAAAACAGCGATTGCCGGCGCTGACGCCAACTGGGGCAGAATCCTGGCTGCGGCAGGCCGCAGCGGCGCGAAGTTCGATGTTTCAAAAGTCGAGATCAGGATCGGCAATCTAGTTGTCGCACGCAACGGACGCGGCTTGCAGTTCAGCGAAGAGCGCGCCCTTGAGATACTGAACCGCGATGAAGTAACCATCACCATTGATCTGCATCAAGGCGAAGCCGATGTAACGGAATGGACGTGTGACCTGACGGAAGGCTACATTCGCATCAATGCGGATTACAGAAGCTAAACCATTAGTTCCAAATTTCTTGCAACCGCTCCGAAAGACGGTTCGTAAGGAGCAAACGCAAGTGACCGAAAACATTCGTTTTCAACGCAATTCAAATCCGGAGAAGAGGAAGATGATCACGAAAAGCTTACGGGCTGCGGCCCGCCGTTTTGCGAGCTTGAGCCTGGCGGTGTGCTGCACATTGCCCACCGCTTTACCAGCTTTCGCACAAGACCCCGCGCCGGTTCAGCAATCAGCGCAGACACCAGCGCAGACACCAGCACAAACAAGTCAGGAACCGAGCCAACCTGCGGCAACGCCCGCCGTCAACCAGAATCAACAAAGCGGGCAAGATCAACAATCAACCGGCCCAGTTTCGCGCCCAATCCCGCAGCGCACCATCGGACTGGAACCTGGCAAAGTCGCGCGCTGGACGCTGCGCGATGCGGTGTTGTCCGCTCTGGAAAACAATCCCGACATCGAAATTGAACGCACCAACGTGCGGCAAGCCGGTTTTGATTTGCTGGCTGCGGAGGGCGTATACGATCCGGTTTCGACCCAAGGCTTTTCTTATACGTCTTCGGGCAGTCCCAACACTCGCCCTTTCAGCGGCGTCGGCAGCAATCAATCCTCGCTGACAAGAAAGGCATTGGTGTTCAACTTTGGGCATCAGGGGTTGATCTATAAGTCGGGCGGCAATTATCAAATCAACTTCAACAACACGCGCTCGTCCTCGAACTTCAGCTTGTTCTCGTCGCAGTATGACCCTCAACTGAGCTTCAGCATCACGCAGCCGCTGATGCGAAATTACAAAATTGATCCTAACCGTCGCCAGATTCAAATCAGTCGCAAACGATTGGACTTGTCCGATGCGGTGTTCCGCCAACGCGCCATCGAAATCATCTCGCGCGTTCAACAGGCCTATTGGGATCTGGCTTTCGCGATCAAAGACGAAGAGATTCAGCGCGATGCAGTGAGGCTGGCCGAAACGCAGCTTTCCAATAACAAACGTCAAGTCGAAGTTGGCACGCTGGCCCCGATTGACGTGGTCTCGGCAGCCACTCAATTGGAATCGCGCCGTCAGCAAGTATTCGCGGCAATGAACTCCGTTGCGCAGGCTGAAAACGCACTCAAGAATCTGACGCTCGGCCAATCGAACGCCGATTTGTGGAGCGCGCAGGTGGTTCCGGTCGAATCCTTCGATGCCAAACCCGTCACCTTGCCCCTGGCCGATGCGCAAAAGCTGGCGGTCGAAAATCGCCCTGAACTGAAGCAGTTTGCCCTGCAAAAAGACATCAATCAGACCAACACCGAATTCTTCCGCAACCAGGCCAAACCGAGAATTGATTTGGTTGGTGGATACACCACATTCGGAACCGGAGGTAACCCGGGCAAATCAACCACAACGCTTGGAAATTGCGTTTCGCCATTTAGCTCCGCCGTGGATGGAAGCTGTTTGGTTTTGACTCCCGTCAAAGACGCTGCGGGAAAAGTTACTCAATACAATGTAACGCCCGGCTATGCCTTTGCCAGTTCGACGATTACGGTTCCCAATTCTGTCGCGAACCAATTTGTCGGTGGTTATGGAACCGGCCTGAAGAACCTTTTCAAAAACGAATTTCGTAGCTGGAACATCGGCGTGAATATCGAAATCCCATGGCGCAACCGCACGGCGAAAGCCAATTTGGGGCGCGCGATGGAAACGGAACGACAAACCGAATTGCAGAACCGCCGCCAGCTTCAGAATATCGAAGTCGAAGTGCGCAACGCCGTGCAGTCGGTCGAAACCGCCAGGATGCGCATTGACGCTTCACGCGAAGCGCGCAAATACGCCGAACAGCAATTGGAAGGCGAAGAGAAGAAATTTGCCGCCGGTCTTTCGACAACCTTCTTCATTTTGCAGCGCCAGAATGAACTGGCCGTCGCGCGCGGCAGCGAATTGCGTGCGCTGGCCGATTACAACAAAGCCGTGGCCGAGCTTCAGCGCGTGATTTCCACCACGCTCTCCAGCAACAGCGTCGAAATCAAGCCGACGCCGGAAGCTTCGATCAAGTAATTAGTGGGGTTCGACGAAAAA
>CAZRXE010001655.1:0-2101 GCA_964603695.1 uncultured Heliomicrobium sp. | reverse complement strand
GACGACGGCGTCCGGATTGCCGATTTTGAACGTGTCCACAGTTTCGGTGCGCCACGGAACGCCAACCTGTTTTTGGATTCGTTCGATGACTTGCTGCGCGGTGATGGCTTCGTGCGTTGGTGCAGCGTGTCCGACGGTGTAAAGTCCGGCTCCGGCAAGAGCAAGGAAGTTGCGACGGGAAACAGATGTGTTCATGGGAACCCTTTTGGATTGAAAGACAAAAGCCGCAGCGTGAGTTTCAAACTTCGCTGCGGCTTTGAAATAACCCGCTCACTACCGGCTGCGGTACTGAATTAGCTTACAGGCCTTTCTTGGCAATGTATTTGATCAGGTCGCGGACGCGGCAGGAATAGCCCCACTCATTGTCGTACCAGGACAGGATTTTCAGCAAATTGCCGCCGATTACTTTGGTGTATTCGGCATCCACGATGGACGAATTGGAATTGCCGCGAAAATCCGTGGAAACCAGCGGAGCGGTTTCATAACCCAGAATGCCTTTCAGTTCGCCGTTGGCGGCATCGCTCAGGGCTTTGTTAACTTCTTCGGTGCTGGTTTCTTTATCCAGTTCCATCACCACGTCAACGACCGAAACATTCGGCGTAGGAACGCGAACGGAGATTCCGTCGAATTTGCCTTTGAGTTCCGGCAGCACCAACGCCACGGCTTTGGCCGCGCCGGTCGAAGTCGGAATCATCGAAAGCGCACCGGCGCGCGCGCGGCGCAGATCCTTGTGCGGGAAATCCAGAATGACTTGATCGTTGGTGTAAGAGTGAATCGTCGTCATCTGCGCTTTCTTGATGCCGAATTTGTCATTGATGACTTTGGCGACCGGTGCCAAGCAGTTGGTTGTGCAGGAAGCGTTCGAGATGACGTGATGGTTGGCCGGATCGTAGTTTTTTTCATTCACGCCCAGCACGATGGTGATGTCTTCGTTCTTGGCCGGCGCGCTGATGATGACTTTCTTGACCGGCCCGCGCAGATGCGCTGAAGCTTTTTCCTTATCGGTGAAACGTCCGGTGGATTCTATGACAACTTCCGCGCCGACTTCTTCCCACGGAATCAGTTTCGGGTCTTTTTCGGCGAAAACGCGGAAGGTATCGCCCGCCACCGTGATGGTATTTTCGGTATGCGTTACTTCCTGTTCCAGATTACCGAGAATGGAATCGTACTTGAGCAGATGCGCCAGTGTTTTAGTGTCGGTCAGATCGTTGACCGCCACAATATCGAATTCATTGTCTCCCAGCACCGTCCGCAGAACATTGCGTCCAATGCGGCCAAAGCCGTTGATACCTACTTTGATAGCCATTGTTCTTCTCCTGTCGAGGGTTTGAGTATTGGGGAAACAAGCCGGCAGCGCGGCTTGAAGGCAGGCAAAGTATCGTAGCGAACCTGCCCTGTCAACCGAACGCTGCTCTCGGTTGAGTAAGGTAGATTGCTAAGCTAGTATCGCCGTCCAGCTTACTTATGGCTGGTGATGAATTCACTTAATCCGGGCAATTCAAGTTATGAATGATAACCAAACTACCTCGTCTCTTCCGGCATTAGCTTCGTCGGAGATGAAACGCGATTGGAACCAGCGGGCACAGGAAAACGCCAGATGGTTTATTAACACGCTCAAGGTCAAACAAACCGAAGAAGAGTTCGACTTGTCGGGCCAGCGCGATTTCCACGGCTTGGTATATTGCGAACTGCCGCTGTTGACAGGCAGGCGCGATCCGAAAACGCTGCGCGCGCTGGAAATCGGCTGCGGCATTGGCCGCGTGACCAAGTACCTTGCCGAAACTTTCGGCGAGGTACACGGCGTGGATGTTTCCGGCGAAATGATCCAACAGGCAATAAAACGACTCGCGAACGTGCCGAATGCTTTTTTCAGGGAAGGGAACGGCTCGAATTTTTCTGATTTCCCGAATAACTATTTTGACTTCGTTTTCTCAGCTTATGTTTTTCAGCATGTACCTTCTTTCGAGGTAATCGAATCGAATATTCGCGATGGCTTTCGAGTGCTGAAACCGCTGGGTATTTTCAAATTCGTTACCAGCGCGGTGAATAACGAAGAGTACCTTAAGGCGAAAAAAGACACCTGGTCGGGGCATCCGTTCAC
>CAZRXE010001654.1:0-6830 GCA_964603695.1 uncultured Heliomicrobium sp. | reverse complement strand
GCGTGGGGTCTTCGACAATGCTTTGATAGGCGGGCGCTTCGCCGAGCGAACGGTTCGTTGTGCCGTGCGGCAACTGTGGCGGAGTGTAGGAACTTGGTGCAACAGGCGGCATCATCTGCCGGGCTTCCATCTTTGCCGGCGGCGAAATCAACTTCAGCAAATAACGGCAAATCGTCACCATCGAAGCAAAGCCCATTATCGGAAAAATCACCGACAACGGTCCGTTGTTTTCGCCCCGACTGAATTCATAAGTCCCAACAGTAATCACGATAAATCCGATGATGCTGATCAGCGCAGCCGTCACAAACACCAGATTGGGAGAAATCATCGGCGCTGCCGGCGCATTCGCAATTTCACTGACGATCTCGCGCGCGCGATCAATCGCCAGCAGATTCATTCCGCAGCGGGTGCAGAATTTCTGCCCCTTGGAATTATCGGTTCCGCAGTTCGGACAAAACATATCGGTTTGCTCCTTCTGATTCGTGGTGTTTGGCCGCAGCCTAGCATTGCTTTCGTGCGGCATCAATTTTCTTGGGAAGCGGCTTTACGGAGATTGGGAAAACGCAGTTTCAAGAAGCCGTCCCCACCAACAAAAAAGCCGGAGACATTGCTCCGGCTTACCAGAAGGAGGATGGATGAAAGATCAAGCGCGAATCAGCTGCACGCCCTTTCAGGCGGCGCACATATTCGCGCGAGCGTCGCAGGTCGGAGAGGCCTACGCACTAAAGTAAGACTCTTAATCCTTCGATTTTTCCAGAAATAACGGTCAGAAATTAACGACAGGTTATTTTTTACTGCGTCCAAACGCACGAAGAGGAGTTGATGCCCCCTCACAAGTCATCAACTCCTCCGTCGTGTCTTGGCGAATAGCCACTCTATGCGATGCGATTTCTAAGACCGGTTGCGAACCATGATTCGCATTAGTATTGGTCTTCCTCACACTAGCTGGCACTCACACGCAAGCAGATTGGAAAAGTTCCCAAAGTAGCGGCGGAAAATTCTGCGCTGCTCAAATCTGTCGAAACGGCTCAAAATCAGCGCCGGCTCTTTTTGTATCGAGCATTGTGTAAAACCTCGCTGGTGTGAATGGGCGTGGCGTGATTCAGCACTGTGTGATTCAGCGTAATCAAAAGTTGATCGTCGCGTCCGCGAAATTTGCCTTGCAGCGGCTGATCGCCAGTTTGCACCACGACACCTTCGCGTACCATCTGCCAAAACTGTTTCTGGGTGATCCAATATTCCTTGCCGTCGTTACTAATGATCAAAGCCGTTTTTTTTACACGCATAATTGGGCACGGTCCCTCATCCACGAACAATCATAATCACAATCCCGTCGCGCAAATAACGGAATCAACGAAGTCGCGCGGGCAACAAATCAATCTTTATTATCAGAGAGGGGAGTTTTTCGCTTTTCTTTGAAGCGCGGCCATTCTGTCACGCGGTTTTGCCGAGGGCAAGATAGAGTTTGTGGCGAAGTTTGACGCGCTTCGCCACAAACTCCTGCAGAGATTTGTCAGGCTAGTTCTGTTCACTCTTACGCAAGGCTATGTAAGGTTCCAACTCTCGCATCATTAGCGCGAACTCTTCAGGGCGCTGCGATTGAGGCCCGTCCGACCAGGCTTCTTCCGGCTTCGGATGCACTTCGGCCATCAATCCGTCCGCGCCGACAGCGACGGCAGCTTTGGCCAACGGGCGCACCAAACTGCGTTTGCCGGTGGCGTGGCTCGGATCAACGATCACGGGCAAATGCGTTAATTCGGCCAGCAGCGGAATGGCGGCCAGATCGAGAGTGTTGCGCGTGGCGGTTTCAAAAGTGCGGATGCCGCGTTCGCACAGAATCACCTTCGGATTGCCGTGCGCAACGATGTATTCAGCCGAGAGCAAAAACTCTTTGATCGTCGCCGACAAACCGCGTTTGAGCATGACCGGTTTGGTAACTTCGCCCAGTTTTTTGAGCAGCGCGAAGTTCTGCATGTTGCGCGTGCCGACCTGCAAAATATCCGCGTATTCTGCCACGATTTCGACATCGCCCGTGTCCAACACTTCTGTGATAACCGACAATCCCGTGCGTTCGCGGGCTTCGGCCAACAACTTCAAGCCATCTTCAGCCATGCCTTGAAAGTCATAAGGCGAAGTGCGCGGTTTGTAAGCCCCGCCGCGCAGCAAGTGCGCTCCGCCTTTGGCCACGGCTTCGGCAGTGGTCATCAATTGTTCTCGACCTTCGACGGAACAAGGACCAGCCATCACCACGAATCCGCCGTCGCCTATGGTCACGTTGCCGACTTTGATCTGGGATTTTTGTTTTTTGACTTCGGTGCTGACCAGCTTGAAGGGCTGAAGGATTGGGAAGGCATCCTCGACGCCGTCGGCAGATTTGAGCGATTCGATGTGTTCTTTTTTGTCGCCCGGCCCGACGGCGGCAACGACGGTTCGTTCCGTGCCGCGAATAACGTGCGGCGCATAGCCGTATTCGCGTATGCGGTCGCAGATATGATCAATTTGTGCGTCTGTGGCTCCTGATTGCATTGCGATAATCATGTTTGAAATGCTCCTGAAAGGGTTCGAGTTGGTTTTGGTGTTGGTTTTGGTGTTGGGTTGAAAACAAACAAGCCGTGACGGCTTACTCGTCAATGTCTTTCGGCGCGCGCCGATAACATCCCAGAACTTTGATTCCGCCGGCAAATTCGGCCAGATGCGCCAGCGCGTGTTTGACACGGGCTTCCGCCGTGTTACCGATGAAATCCAGGTAAAAACTGTATTCCCACGGATGGCCAATGAGCGGCCTGGATTCGATCTTCATCAGATCAATTTCGCGCAGGGCGAAGACCGCCATCGCGCGGAACAACGAGCCTGTGCGGTGTTCCAAAACAAAGACAATCGAGGTCTTGTCGGCTTCCGGCGAAGCTTCGCCTACATCGGCTTCGCGCGCCAACAACAGAAAGCGAGTAAAGTTGCGCCGGTCGTCTTCAATGCCGGAAATCAGTATGCGCGCGCCGTAAGCTTCGGCGGCGGCGGCGCTGGCAATCGCCGCCGCACCGGACTCCTGCTTTTCCATCAGCATCTTGACGCTGCCCGCCGTGTCATAAGCCGCCATCGGTTTCATCTCCGGGTGAGCGGCCAGAAATCGCAAACACTGCCCCAAAGCCACCGGATGCGAATAAACGCACTGCACGTCTTCCAGTTCGGTTTCCGGCGGCGCGATCAAGTTGTGGACGATCCGCAAACTGGTTTCGCCGACAATCCGCAAATTGTGTTTGAGCAGCAAATCGTAGTTTTGATAGACCGAACCGAAGAGCGAGTTTTCAATCGGTGCCAGACAATAATCGCTGACGCCGGTTTCGACCGAGGCGAACATTTGCTCGAAGGTTTCGCAAGGCACTAGCGAAATTTCCTCGCCGAGCAGTTTGCGCGCGGCCTGGCTGCTGAACGCGCCCGGTTCGCCCTGAAAGGCAACTCGTGAATTTTTCATTTCCATTTTGATAAACCAAAAGCCCCTCGTCCGAGTGGAACGAGGGGCTTTGTTTTCAGGCGTTTCGTTTGCGTTTGGTTTCATGCTAACGAACTCCCAACCCCTCTGGAGCGGCTAAAGTAAAAATAAAAGTAAAAGCCAAATCCAAAAGAGAAAGGCCGCGCAAACCAGTTCGTCGCGCTCAACGCTTCAGCGCCGCGATTGAAGGTCTGATTTTTCGTTAGCCGGAAAGTCATATCGTTTTTGAAATTCGATAAAGAAGTTTTATAACGCGCGGCATTATGCGCATGCCGATCCGATCCGTCAAGACGATCAAACTATAATCTCAAAAAGCGGGATTCAAATCGAACTCGCCCGATGTTCGGCAACCGGCCAAAGATTCCGCGCCCGCCGCCAAACCTTAAAACGCCTGCTTTTATTGGCGATTTGCGCCGTTGCCACAAGCGTGGCGGATGAGATAGGCCGTGGTTTTGGTGCTTGCCCGAACCCTGGGTAGAACGTATGATCTGCTCGCCGCTTCACGAATAACCACACAACTTGAGCGTGACGAAAAAAATTATGCCAAATAACAACTTGAATTCGACGGAGTCCGGTCCCGGCGGGCGGGATAAATTACTGATTGTCGAAGACGACCCCGCCATCCAACACATGATCGGCGATTACTTTCGCCACGTCGGTTACGACATCATCGCCGCCGGCGATGGCGAGGCTGGCGTCAGGGTGGCGCAAAGCGAACGCCCGGCAGCAATGATTCTCGATTTGATGCTGCCGAAACTTGATGGTTTGAGTGTCTGCCGTCAGGTGCGGGAAAAAAATCCCACGCTACCTATCATAATGCTAACAGCCAAGGACGATGTGGTGGATAAGGTGCTGGGTTTGGAACTGGGGGCGGATGATTACCTGACCAAACCTTTTTCCCTGCGGGAACTGGAAGCTCGGCTGAAAACCGTTTTGCGTCGTACTCGCGCGCGGCCCACCGATGCAAATGATGCCGAGCAAGCGCCTATTCTGCGCGGCGATTTGCGCATTGATCCCGGACGCCGCGAGGTAACAGTTAATGGCCGCGCAATCGAATTAACGCCAAAGGAGTTTGAGCTACTTTCGCTGTTCGCCTCGCATCCCGGTCGTGTCTATTCACGAAAGTACCTGCTGGAAAACATCTGGGATTACACTTACGGCGGCTATGACCGGACGATTGATTCGCACATCAACCGGTTGCGCGCCAAAATCGAAGAGAATCCTGATGAGCCAAAAATGGTACTCACTGTTTGGGGCGTAGGTTACAAATTTAACGATGAATACTAACGCTGGAGTTACTTGATATTCACTTTGACGATATTCGCTCGTTGTCCGTCTACCCAAATTTCCACCTCGATGTCTCCCCTGCCAATCAAGTCTCTTGGAATCATCAGGTTTAATTGATCCACTCCGGGATCCCCGTTTTGCGGTCCAGCGTAACCGACCAGAGTGGTAATCCCGGCCAACATCGCGTGAATGCCCGACAACGAGCTTCTGTGTCGCAGGCCGGTTCCCGAAAGCATCAGGTACACTCGATCTCCGGGCGGCCCCAAATCAAGCGGAAGCGTCGTCATTCTGTGCAATGTCGAATCATATTCGGCAAGCGGTTCGTAACTCTGCGCGCCATTCGGTTTTACTCGCAAGGCTACTCCCGCAGCCGCGCCCTTGCCGCTGCCATCCACGCTGAATAACCCCGGAGCTACTCTAGCTACCCTTATCTGTTCCGCAGCGACCTCTTGGTTTTCCCTTGTCACAATCACTAATGCTGCTCCCTCTGAGGTTCCGTTCGGAATCTGGTAATTGAGTTGAGCGGGAGAAACCAGAGTCAGAGGAGCCGGACGCTCAGTGCCGGTAATATCCCGCACCATCACGCGCACTCCACTCAATGCCGTCATTACGTTTTGCGCACTTGGATTTAGCTGTGTTGTCGGAGCCAGATTAGTTCCGAAAGAAGTAACCAGGGAATCCAATGCCAGCGGCGTACCTTTGAAACTGGCTGCGGAAACACTGGTCAGCGACCGGTCAGCGACCTTAAGCTTCACCAGCATTACCTTGTCTGAAACAATCAGGTTGATGTTGTTATAACCAACCTTCACATTATGCCAAACCGTTTCGTCGTTTGGAACGCAATAAGCTACTCCAAATACCGGTAATTGAACCGTCAAAATCACCTGTTGTGGCGGCGGATGATACTCCACTCTGGCATCCGGCTCCCAGTTATAAGCTTCAATCCAAAGCGCCAGGTAAAATGTGCCGTCGCGTTTTTGAAGCAGGGTATGATGAAGCTTGTCCACATAACCATTCAGGCTGTATGTCAATGACTCTGTCTTGAATGCCGCCCCATCATCCCGCAGCAGCGCGGCCAGGTTTTTCAAGGCAGTGTATGCCGGCTTGGGCGACCCGTCGGCGCGAAGCATGCCGAAATTGTTTTCCAGGTCGTAAGGATCGTTATGTTGATCAATGAATTCGTAAGGGTAGGAACGGATGATCCCGCGATTGAATTGTTCCAGGTATAATCGCGGCAGGTATTTCCCGACAACGCTTTCCGGCGTCCCGCGATGACCACCGGGATTGCCGACATAGTTATGCCAGCCGGTTTCCGACGAAACCACCTGTTTATCCGAAGTTACTTTGCGCGCCTGCCCAAGCTGCCAGGAAATGCTGCCGTAACCGTCATCTCCCCAACCAGCGGTTCCAGGATTTCTGCCGCCGTAATAGTTATGCAGATTGGCATAATCAACACAGGATTGAATGTTACCCATCAGATCGAAAGAGTTATCCAAAGCCAGTGAAGGAGCTAGCACCGAAACGTTTTTTGTGACCGGATCGTTTTTGATTTCAGTGAAAAGTTGTTGCTGATAACTGCGCGCGGCTGCAATCCAATCGCCGCTTAAATTCAGGTCTGGTTCATTCGGTCCCTCGACCATGGTGACGGAAGAAAATCGTTTGACGAACTCCACAGCCTGTCTCACGGAAGTCGCTCGCGGATCGGCAATCATCAGGAACTTGAATCCGAACGATTCAAGTTCCTGCATCATGGCTTCCTTGTCCGGTCGTCCGAGTACTATGCCGTCGCGCAAATGGCGAATACCCGATTCGCGCAGCCTGGGTTTGATGATGCTCTCATATTCCTTGTAGGCAGTGTCGTTGTAATGCAGATGTACGTTGACGCCGATGCTATCCAGAAATTCATCTGCCTGTCTGGCTCTTTCCGTGGTAAAGATTTGCGCGCTGGAACTGTAAAGGATAAAGCGAGAAAAAACTCCACACACACTTCCCGCCAAGATCACAAGCAAAAATAGCGTTCGTCTTTTATTTATAAGGGTGTTCGTCATGGCACACT
>CAZRXE010001653.1:0-1538 GCA_964603695.1 uncultured Heliomicrobium sp. | reverse complement strand
TGCTCGACCGCATAGACATTCACATTGACGTGCCCGCCGTAAAAGTCAGCGAACTTTCCGCGCAGGAAGCGCAAGAAGGCTCCGCCGAAATTCGCCGGCGGGTAAACAGCGCACGTAAAATCCAGCAAGAACGCTTCGTCGGCGAACACGTTTTCTCGAACGCGCAGATGACGTCGCGCCTGATTCGCAAACACTGCCTGCTCAGCCAGAGTTCACAAAGCCTGCTTGAACGTGCCATCAACAAATATGGTTTGTCGGCGCGCGCTTATGACCGCATTCTGAAAGTCAGCCGGACGATTGCAGACCTGAACGGTCTGGACCGAATCGCCGACGAACACATTTCCGAAGCCGTTCAATATCGCACGCTGGATCGCAACTTCTGGCAATAAAATGAAAAGACCTTTCCTTCAATCGCTGCCACTGCGTGGCTCACTGCTGATCCGTTTGCTGCTGATTGGCTTGCTGCTGATTGGCTTGCTGCTGCCGGAATTGACGGCATTTCCTGACTCACAACCCGTTTCGCCAGGGCGCACCAATTGGCTGTGGTATCGCCAACCGGCGGCCAATTGGAATGAAGCCTTGCCGATTGGCAATGGGCGCTTGGGCGCGATGGTTTTCGGCGGAGTTCAATCCGAACGCCTGCAACTGAACGAGGATTCCATCTGGGCGGGCGAAAAACGCGACCGCAATAATCCCGAAGGCGCGAAGAATCTGGCCGAAGTTCGCCGCTTGCTGCTGGCCGGCAAAATGCGCGAAGCCGAACAGCTTGCCGAAAGAACGATCATCTCTGTTCCCAAACGGCTGCCGCCTTATCAACCGCTCGGCGATTTGCTGTTGCGGTTTTCCGGCGCGGAGCAGGCGGACGATTACCGGCGCGAACTGGATTTGGATTCCGGCATCGCCCGCGTCAGTTATGTTTCCGGCGGCGCGCGCTTCATGCGCGAAGTGTTTGCTTCGGCGGCGGATCAAGTGATTGTCATTCGATTGACCAGCGACAAGCCCGGCAACCTTTCTTTCAAGGCGACGTTGACGCGCGAACGCGACTCCCAGACGCAGACCTTCGCGCCTGACCGCGTTGCGCTCACAGGCGAAGCCATTGCGCGCGACGAACGTCATCCCCAAGAGCGCCAGGTCGGCGTCAAATTCCAGGGCGCGCTGCAGATTTTTCCCGAAGGCGGAAAGCTTCGCGCCGAAGGTCGCGAAGTGATTGTCGAGGGCGCAAATGCCGCCACGCTTTTGCTGGCAGCAGCGACCAGCTTTCGCCACCAAGACTTTACCGCCCAGTGCGCGCGGGATTTGGCGACGGCCAAAAAACCTTACGAAAAGCTGCGCGCCGCGCATGTCGCCGACCATCAACGTTTGTTCCGACGAATGGAATTCAAGCTTGCCGCAACGGTTCCCAACCTGCCGACCGATGAACGATTGCGACGCGTGCAGGCAGGCGCAACGGACTTGGCGCTGGAAACACTCTACTTTCAATTTGGACGTTACCTGCTGATGGCCAGCAGCCGTCCGGGAACGTTGGCCGCTAATCTGCA
>CAZRXE010001652.1:0-3778 GCA_964603695.1 uncultured Heliomicrobium sp. | reverse complement strand
GGTCGCAGAATCCCGTCGTCTTTTGGTCTTACCAACAATCAACAGAGGTTCGATAAAGTCATGAAAGTCTTGCGGAACCGGGAGTTAACTAAAACTATCCGCGTGTGGAAAGTCGCGGTTGTGTTGTCAGCCTGTCTTGTTGCCTGGAGTTTGATCGGAAAAGGAAAGTTTGTCGGAACCGCGCAGGTGACAAGCTCTTCCGGAGCGAACGTCCAGGCGACTTTCAAGGAATACTGCGTTTCCTGCCACGGGCTGAAAGCGCCGAAAGCGGGCTTGAGCATAGAGCAGTTGATGACGCGGGCCGCGTTTGGCGAAGATTTTCAGCACTGGGAAAAAATCGCCGAGGCTCTCGAACAAAAAACCATGCCGCCCAAATCCGCGCCGCAACCCGGCGATGACGAACGCGCCAAAGCCGCCACCTGGATTCGCGCGGAACTGCGCGATTACGCAATCAAGCACGACGGCGATCCGGGTAACGTTACGGTTCGGCGACTGACCAGCGGCGAATACGCCTACACGATCAAAGACCTGACCGGAGTTGACATCAACACCGGCATTGATTCATCGAGCGATTCGGTGGGCGGCGAAGGCTTCACGAATTTCGGCGATGTGCAGTTTATGCAGGACGCCAATCTGGAACGTTATCTGGCCGCTGCCAAGATCGTTGCCAATCACGCGGTTATCGGTTCCGGGCCGCTGGAGTTTTTCTCGCATCCGGGCAAATCCGGTTTTGAACTTTCGGCGGTCACGCGCATTCGAGACATTTACGCCGCCAACGGTTTTCGCACGGTTTCGGGCGAAGGCGGCAGGCCGTTCGGTTTGGAAAAATACGGCAAAGCTTTTTTCGCCGCGTGGCAATTCAAACATCGTGCGGCGCTCGGCGAAGCAAACCTGACTTTGAAAGATCTCGCCGCGCGCGAAGGCATCACGCAACGTTTTGCCGAACACATCTGGCAAGTCTTCAACAAAGCTTCGCTCGGTTATCCGTCTTCAGAAATCGTCGGGCGTTGGCGCAAATTGCCCGCGCCGGAAGGCGGCGACAAAGCGATTGCCGCGAAAGTCCGCACGGCCTGCGAAGAGCTTCAAAAGTATTCCGTCACCTGGCCCAGTTGGCTGTTTGCGCGCGGCGACGTGGCGGCAGGCGGCGCAGGCGATGAAAGCCCGCTCGAATTCAGCGACCGCACACTGAATGTCAAACCCACGCATCGTTTCGCCTACGTTCGCGGAGGACGCGGCCCCGCGCAACCCGGCCCGGCAAAAATCTACTTCAATGTTTCAGCGGTCAATCCGGCGATGGGCGACAAACCTGTCGTCATCTGGCGCAACCTGACAGTGGGTTTCCGCCCGGTGATGCAACGTCAAAACGTGGCGGCGGGCGAATCCGCCGTCGTACTGGCGGCGGACGCCGAAGCGGCGGCGAACTTGCGAAAAGGCATTGTCCCGCCCGGCCCGCGAAAAACCCTGCGCGAAGTGGTTGGTGAAGAAACCGCGCGCCGCTTGAATTTCGGCCACAGCCCCGACGGCACGCCGCTGGGGCCGAACGATTTCGCTTCGGAAGGTTCGGTGATGTTTGAAGTGCCGATGCCGGAAACGCCCATGCTGATGAACATGCAGATTGACGCCGAACTCGGCGGCAATCGCGAACAGGTCATCCGCATAGTCATTTCCGACCGCGCCGACGGCGGCACTCGCGGACAGCCTACGCGGGTGCTGCTCGGCGATATGCAAAGTCAGGCGTTCAAAAACTTCAAAGCCGGCGTGCTGGAATACGCCGCACTGCTGCCACCGAATTCGCACGGCGAACCGACGCCCGCCGACAAAGACCCAGTGCCCGATCCTTTCGACAACACTTACAACGTGCCGGAACACGACGAATTCGTGCAGAAGATCAAATACATTCGAGACGACCGTTTCGTGGTCGAAAACCTGATTGACGCGGCGACGCGCAAACGTCTGGATCAAGCCTGGAACGACCTCTACGCTTCGTTTGAATATCACGACAATTACCTGCGATTGCTCGCCAAGCATTACAACCACGAGTTGAAAGGCCTGGGCATCGCGCAAATGGACAAAGCGCGAATCGCCGCCCTGCCCGCCGAAATGCAAAAGTATGTGACGCCGCTGCGGCGCGAATACGACGCCGTGATGGCCGCGCAAACCGCCGCGCGTCCCGGCCACGTCAAGGATTGTCTGGAATTCGCCGGCCGCGCTTGGCGGCGTCCGCTGACGAAAAAAGAAGAACTCAGTCTGCGCGCGTTTTACGACAAAACGCTGGCCGCCGACGGCGACCATCGCAAAGCCGTTCAAACCGTGATTGCCCGCATTCTGGTTGCGCCGCAGTTTCTTTATCGCGTTGAACAGGGAGCGGATTCTTCGCTGGTCAAAAAGGTTTCTTATAGCGGCGACCTGAAACCGCTGACGAGTTGGGAAATGGCAGGCCGATTGAGTTACTTCCTGTGGGCTTCGATTCCCGACGACGAACTGCGCCGCGCCGCCGCCGCCGGCGAATTGATCGAAACCGAAGGCATCGCGCGGCAGGTCAAACGAATGCTCGCCGACGCAAAAGCGCGACGGCTCTCAACTGAGTTTTTCGGCCAGTGGCTGGGCTTTTATCACTTCGACCAATTCAAAGGCGTAGACACCAGCCGCTTTGCCGAATTCACGGACGACGTGAAAGAAGCTATGTATGACGAAGCCGTTTCGTTTTTCGAACACATCATTCGCAAAGACCGCCCTGTGCGCGAAATTCTCAACGCCGATTACACCTTTCTGAACCAGGACCTGGCCAAATTCTACGGCGTCAAAAAAGAAGTCAAGGCCAAAGATCAAGTGGAGTTGGTGGAAGGCGCTCATGCCTTTAATCGCGGCGGTGTGTTTCGGCTGGGCGCGATTTTAACGGCGACTTCCGCGCCATTACGCACCAGTCCCGTTAAGCGTGGCGACTGGATTTTGCGGCGCATTCTGGGCACGCCCGTGCCGCCGCCGCCCGCCGATGCCGGTTCGCTGCCGGCGGATGAAAAACAGTTCGGCGGCTTGTCACTGAAAGCCAAACTGGAACAACACAAACGCAACCCGACTTGCGCCAATTGCCACCTGCGCATAGATGCGCTGGGCTTTTCGCTGGAGCGTTACGATTCGATGGGACGCTGGCGCGATAAATACGCCGACGGCAAACCGATTGAAGACGCCGCCGCTCTGGCCGATAAAACGGAAATCGCCGGCGTCGAGGGCTTGCTGAAATACGTGCAGGGCAAAGACGCGCAAGTGCGCAAAACGCTGTCTTTCAAATTGGTCGGCTACGCGCTGGGCCGCACAGTGCTGGCTTCGGATCAATTATTGGTGGAACGAATGGTCAAGGCAGGCAACGACGCGACCTTCGCGCAACTGGCGACGGAAATCGCCGTCAGCAACCAGTTCCGCCATCGGCTGGGACAGGAAGAGGCAAAACCGGCAGGCTCAAAAATTGCTCTTAACTCAGTGAAAAAAATGGAATAGTGCGGGCGAGGGTTTTCGGGTGTAAAGAGTTAATCAACCCAGTTTTCCAGCTTGAGGCCGGGAACTTGTTTGAAATGGCGTAGATTTCGCGTCACCAGCGTCGCGCGATTTGCCAATGCGATAGCTGAGATCAGCAAATCGGCGCGTCCAATTTTGCGCAGCGAGCGAGCCAGGAGCAATTGATCGAACTGCATTGCCGCTGCCGCATCAAAAGGCACGATGATGATCTGCTCCAACAGTTCTTCTGTTCGCACCAGCAGTGATTGCGCACGAAGCAAGTCCG
>CAZRXE010001651.1:0-3430 GCA_964603695.1 uncultured Heliomicrobium sp. | reverse complement strand
CCAACGCCAAAACAGCACTCATAAATTTTTGATTGAACATTTTCCCTCCTAATTCCTGCCTGTTGTTGTTCGCGAGGATTAACTGACCGGACGGTCAACACACCCTCAAAAAAATTAGCCTTTTTCAGGCTTCCGTTTCCAAGTTTTCAATCGCTTTGCCGCCAGTCAGATAGTCCAAAACAATTCGTTCACAGCGGCGACGATAATCGTCAAACGTTCCCTCGGATGAAAAAAACCATTGCAGCATCATGCCGTCCACCAGCGCCCGAACCATAGTGCCCGCGTCTTCGATGTCCACAGGGCGAAAAACGCCGGATTCGATGCCGGATTGAATAATGTCTCGGTCGTGTCCGCAACAGCCGTCATAAAACTTGGCGTTCAAGTCATGAAAACGCTTGTTGCGCGTGCCGATGCTGATGAAATCCGTGTAAGCCATAAAGAATTGGCGGCTTTCCTGAGCGTTGGCGAAGATGGTGCGAATCACAGCTTTCATCTTCTCAACAGGTCCTTCAACGGTCGCAATCGCATTGACGATGCGTGTGTGTACCTGTTCGACCATCCATTCCAATGCGCCCAGAAACAAGTCTTCTTTCGTAGCGAAATAATAAAGCGTGGAGCCTTTGCTGACGCCCGCACGTTTGGCGATATCCTGCAAGGTGACTGCCGAATAGCCTTTTTCCGCCACCTCGTAGTAGGTCGCCTGAATCAGTTCGTCGCGACGCTGATCTTCATAATCCTGGACGAATTGTTTTGCTGCCATTTCTCTGCTGCTTACTCGATGCTATTTTGATTTCTTGATCGTTCTTAAGTTGACCGACCGGTCAGATTTATACTGGTGACGCCCGAAGTTGTCAACGACTAATTCTGTGGAAATTCAAAAAATCTTTTTCGCGCTAGGCGGGAGGGCAGGGAAGAAGACGCGAAACTCTGTTGGATCAACAATTTCATTTAGATATGATGGTCAGGAAACGCAACAAGCAAAGAGGCAGGCAGTGAACAAAATTTATATTGGCGCGCAAGGCTGGAATTACGAAGACTGGGTTGGAGGATTTTACCCGCGCGGGACAAAGGCGGCGGCGTTTCTGGATTTATACGTCAAGGCATTCGACACGGTCGAAATTGACTCCAGCTTTTACGCCATTCCGTCCGAAGCTTCGATTCAATCCTGGGTCAATCGTGCGCCCGCCGGATTTGTTTACTCGTTGAAAATGCCGCAGCAAATCACGCACGAACAGCGGCTGCAGGATTCCGGCGAAGTTCTGGAGCAGTTTTGCCGGCGCGTGCGCGGGTTGGGAGAAAAATTGGGCGCGGTGCTGGTGCAATTGCCGCCGGATTTTTCGCCGCGTTCGTGGGCGGCGCTGGAAAAGTTCATTCCGTTGCTACCGTCGGATATTCGCTTTGCGGTGGAATTTCGCGACCGCGCCTGGGTCAACGAACCCGTGCTGGAGAAAGTATTGAAGTTGTTTGCCGAATATCGCGTTGCCGTGGCGCTGGCGGACAGCAAATGGATTCCGCGCGAATTGTCATTGCCGTTGGCCAAACGTCCAACAGCGTCATTCGCTTATGTGCGCTGGATGGGCCCGCGCGAACTGACGGATTTTTCCCACGTGCAAATTCACCGCGACCGGGAGTTCAAGCAGTGGTCTGAAGCATTCCGAGCAATGGCCGAGCAAGTCGAAATCATTTACGGCTATTTCAACAATCATTACCAGGGACACTCACCGGGATCCGCCAATCAATTCAAAAAAGCGATTGGCCAAATGACGACCGAACCGGAAGCGTTGATTTCGCAACCTTCTTTATTTTGAAGCGATGAAATCGTTGGCTAATCATTTTCGCAACTTGGACAAGCGCCGCCAGCGGATTCTGGCGTTCGGCGTGGGAGTTGTCCTGCTGTCCGCCGCGATAGGATTCTTTTTCGGCGATGCGCCGGAACCGACCGTTCCCAGCAAGGAAATGGCCAACGATCCGATAGTGAAATCCTACGTACAAATTTGGGAGAAGATTGAAGAGCATTACGTCAACCCGCCGGATCAGGAGCGGCTGACGCGCAACTCAATTTACGGCATGCTGCATTCGCTCGATCCGCACTCCGGATTTTTCGGACGCCGCGAATTCAGCGAAATGCAGGATGAACAAAGCAGTCGCTTTTACGGCATCGGCGTGACGGTCAATCAGCGCAACGGACGGATTTACGTGCTCGGCGTCAGCCAGGGAATGCCCGCCGAAAAAGCGGGCTTACGTTACGGCGACGCAATCATTGCCGTGGACGGGCATTCGGCCAAAGGCTGGACGCAATCCGACGCCTTGAAACATGTGCGCGGCGACATCGGCACGAAAGTCGAAATCACAGTCGAACGCGCGGGCGCGCCCGAACCGATCACCGTCAGCATCACGCGCGCCGAAGTCCCTTTCCCGTCCGTGCATAACACTTTCATGATTAAACCCGAAGTCGGCTACATCGGCCTGACCGGCGGTTTCAATCAAGGCACTTCGCAAGAACTGCTGGATTCGCTGGAACGGTTGAAAAAAGAGGGACTGACCTCTTTGTTGCTGGATTTGCGCGGCAATCCCGGCGGATTGCTGCCGCAGGCGGTACAAGTTGCCGAAGCCTTTTTGCCGCGCGGCACGGAGATCGTTTCCGTCCGAGGACGCGAGGGCCGCTATACGCCGCAGGTCTGGCGTTCGGAAAACACCACGCCCGAAACCATGCCGCTGGTGATTCTGCTCAACGGCGAAACGGCTTCGGCTTCGGAAATCGTTGCCGGCGCAATGCAGGATCGCGCGCGCGCCTGGCTGGTCGGCGAAGAAAGCTTCGGTAAAGGTCTCGTGCAAACCGTGTTTCGTTTGCGCGCCGGAACCGGCCTGACATTAACCACCGGACGTTATTTCACGCCCAGCGGACGTTTGATCCAGCGTCCTTATGATGGCCTGGGGTTTTATGATTACTACTACGCCCGCCGCAATACCTCCGCGAAAGGCAAAGGCAAAAACACACCGCCCAAAACTTCCGGCAACGACAAAAAGTTCTACACTGCTACCGGCGAGGAAGTCTTCGGCGGCGGCGGCATCAAACCAAACACAATGGTCAAACTCGGCGAGGCGGACATTCATCTGCGCGATGCCTGTTTTGAATTCACGCGCCTGCTGGTTGCCGGAATCATTCCGGGCTTCCCCGAATATGAAGTGAAAAAGTTGGAGTTCGGTCATCGGCTGGAAGGGACCGAATATCAAATCACCGAACCCATCATCACAGCCTTTCGCGAGTTCTTGCGCGCGCACACGGAGCTTCAAATCCGTGAAAGCGACCTTGCCAAAAAACTCGATTACACCCGCCGCCGCATTCGCGCCGAAATCATCACCGCCGCTTACGGCACGGAAGCCGCCGAACAATTCCTGCTCGAAAGCGACGAACAAGTGGTGCGCGCGC
>CAZRXE010001650.1:0-2587 GCA_964603695.1 uncultured Heliomicrobium sp. | reverse complement strand
AAAGAAAATCTTGCGCGGCGCACCGCTTTCGGTCGCGGTCAGCGCGCGCACCAGATTCATGGTCAAGGTCAGATTGCCTTCGCGCGCAATGCCGTTATTGGCAATGACAAACGGATCGGTCAGAAAAACCAGCCGGCCTTTGCCGTATTGAAAATCCGCCAGCACAGCGCCGTCCTTGTCTCCCAGATGCATCACCGGCGCGTAAAGAAACGGCTCCTGTTCTGTTTCCTCATCCGAGTTGGCGGCCTCTTCCGGCGTTGCGGTCGGCGTTGGAGACGGCGTCGGCGTTGCGTTTGGGTCTTCGTTCTCATCCAACTCCGGCGGTTCAAACTTTAACCGCGCGGCCAGCGTGGACACGGAAAGTGTGCGCAGATTTTTCGTCAGATCGGTGGGCTGCGCGATTAACTTGTCGGCTTGCGGATCCACCAGGGCATCGGATTCAGCGTACCAGTTAGGGTCTTTGGCGGTAATCCTGGCTTGGAGCATCGAATCGCCGAACTCCGCCTGCGGAAAGCGGCTGACTATCAGCGCGTTGCCGCCATCGGCAATCCATTTTTGCAAAGCTTCGGCCTCGCCTTCAGACAGCCAGCTTTCGCGCTGAAACGGGCCGACAACAATCAGCGTGGCTTCGCCGGCGTTGGTTTTCAGCAGGGCGAAACTATCGCGCCAGCGTTCCACGGTCGTCCCGGATTCTTCCAGCAATTGATAAAGCGCGCGCGTGCCGGTCGGGCCGGAGTTGTAGCTGGATCGGATTGGTTCCAATTCGCTTTCGCGCGGACGGTCGAATTCCATATTGCCCGCCGCGCTCAGGGCGATGAGTACGACCAACGCCAACACAATGCTGATAGTGATTCCGAAATAACGGCGCATGTTGAAAGTGGAAACGTCAGACTCCGAACTGTTTGAAGTGATGGTCTATGTGGCGATAAATCAATACACCCCAATCTTTGGCCGTCAACTTGCCGAAGGCCGGATGTTCCGGCCAATCGCGGCGTTCGCTGTCGGCGGCAAACTTCCGCAAGACTTCCTGAAACTGGCTGATTTCTGCCGCCCATTCGCCGGGCGTGCGCGCCAGCAATTCAGGCGCGGTCGGCGCACCTTTCGGAAACGGCAGCCAGTAAATAATGAGTTGTTTGATCGGCGTGAATTTCAGCGGCGTCATTTTCGGCGCAACCTGAAGCTCGCCGGTGGCCATTCGCAAACCGTCAGTGACGTGCGCCAGCATCCGGCTGCAATTGAATTTGCCCCATTGCGCAGGAGCTGTGGGTTGAAGCTGTTCCGCCCGCGCCAGCAATTCTTCGCAGGCATTCGATTGCCAGATGGATTTCATTTCAGTCTCTCCGTTCAGTTGACTGTTTCCTGATACAGCGCAATGAAGTCGCTGTATTCGGATGCGGTCGCGGGTTCGTGTCCGTACCAGACGTGCTCGAACGCGCCGGTCATCACCGAAAACGTGGGATACAACGAAGCTTCCGGCTTCAATTCATCCAGGTAATCGCGGTTGGTTTTGGCGCGGTGCAGATGGACTTTGCCGCGCTGTTCCAGTTCGCAGAGCAAAGCGATATAAGCGCGGCGGATGGCACTTCGAAAATCGCCCTGCCGCGCCAATTCGTTGGCATTGGTCAGCAATTCGGCGGCGGTCACATCATCCGGCAATTCTTCGCCGAGTACTTCGCGGATGTCGTCTACCTTGTCTTTCTTGCGCCGTCGCTGCAAATAGCGCAGCAGCTTGACCAGCCCGAACGAAGCCGCCGCCAGCAAAATCAGCATGATGACGATGCGAACCGCCGACACGCCGCCTTGCCCAAAACCGCCGGGCGAAGCGCGTCTGCCGCCGAACAGCCGTGCCAGCAGCGATAGGATTTTGTCCATCAGTTTCCGCCCCCATTGGCGAAGACTGGAGTCTCGTTTCTCTTCCGGCAGGTATTCCGACCGCGCCAGAATGCGTTCGAGTTGCGCAGATTGATCCTGCCCGGCGTCGGTTTGTTTTTGCGCGGCAACGATTCGCTGTTCCAGCAAAAGCAAGCGGTCGGCAATTTCCACCAACATCGAACGCACCTGCTCTTCGTCGCCATTGGCGTTTTTGACAACCAGCGCAATGGATTCGTGCAGCCAGACGTTGTCCACTCGAACGACCTGCCCACCAAATTCCACGTCCTCGTGCGCCGGCAACAACCCCTTGATCGAATTCATGGTGGCAACGATTTCCACCGGCGATGGCTCGCCTTCGATCAGATTGTCAGTGACCTTTTCCGCCTGCCGCAGCCGTTCGGCGTATTCCGCCGCTGTAGCCGCCGCGAAGGCGTTTGCGACCAGCAGGAATGCCAGTACAAAACCGAGGCCGAGTTTGTTGATCGCTGCTTTCATCGTTGTGCTTTATTTGCGGCGCTGTTCCGCCAACGCCGCCGCCGTCACGGCGACAACTTCTGCATGAACCGCGCCGCTGGTGGCGATAATGCCGCACTGATTGCGAATTTCCGAAGTGTTGTAACCCAAAGGTTCGCCGAAATTATCCGTCACTTCGCCGCCCGCTTCACGCAGAATGGCTTCAGGGCCGCAAGTGTCCCATTGATTAGTCCGCGCCCCG
>CAZRXE010001649.1:0-7745 GCA_964603695.1 uncultured Heliomicrobium sp. | reverse complement strand
AATTACGGTTACGGCTTTCAAGTCAGCCAGCGCGACGGCGTGGTTATTGTCGGGCACAGCGGAGGCTTCCCCGGTATCGGTTCCAATCTGGACATGTTTCTCGGCTCGGGCTGGACGGCGGTGGTGATGTCGAATTACGGAAGCGGCAGTGCGCCGGTGGAAGAGAAGTTGCGCGAGTTGGTGTTGCCGGCCATTGACGCCAAGACGGCGCAACGCTAGCTCCGCTGGCCTACACAAATTCCGGCGGCGCGGCATTTATTTACAACCCGAAAACAACTTTGCCTGCGGTGTGAGCGTAAGATGGACAACCGGGCGGCGGGCCTGCCGCCCGCGCAATTTCCAAGTACACCTTTATGGCAAAACGATTGATCTTATCCTGGTTGTTGAGCCTCGGCATCTGCGCAGTAGCGTTGGCACAGGCGGCATCGCCCAGCGCGAACGCCGCCGCCTTGCTGGCCGAAGTTCAGCGATGCAAAGGAGTGTTGGTCGCACTCAAGCTGTCCAAAGACGAACAGCAAAATTACGACGCGCTGCTGGCTCGCGCCGAACGCGCCGCGCAAGCCGAGCACGTCTACCTGAGCCTGCACATCCTGCAAAACGTCGCGCCGGTTCTTGGCGGCTACGAATTCCAACAAGCCAAAGCGGACATCGGCAAAGCCGGACAGGCCGCCTTCGATGAAGAGTGGCGACGCGTGGGCGCTGTCTTGACGCTCCGCCAACGCCGCCTGGCTGCCGTGCCGCGTCCGCCGCTGCGTTTGCCACTGTTTGTACAAGCCGTCCTTGAGCGGTCGCTTACACAGGTACAGCCGAACTATCAGGCCAGTCCACTGTATGGGCAGCAGACATCACTCGAATATGGGTTGTTTTATCTGGGGCTGGCGCAAGCGCAAATGGATTTCGCGACCTTCTGTCGCCGACTTGAAGTGGCCGCCGCCGCCGCGCCTTTGCGTTCGCCAGCGTCAGCCTTGGCCGCGATGGAGCAGGCGGTACTTGATGCTTACCGGCAATTCGATACGCCAGCGCAACACAGCGCGTTCATCCGCGTCAATTCATTGCTCAAGATCGCTCAAGATTTGACGCAGGAACGACGCACGAGCGGGGTTTGGTTGCAAACGCTGGAAGCGCGCCGCGCGCTCACAGCCATTTTGGTAGCGGACGCCGAAAACCAGAGCGCAGCCGATTTACGCACGCAAAACGCCGCTGTCCGCGCGCGTTTGACGCAAGCCGGCGGCGATCAAAGCTTGGGTTGGTTTTACTGGCAAATGGCAGAAGCCGCTTTGGTCACTGAAGATCTGAAACAGGCCAACGCGATTTTGCGGCACGTGCTGCCGGATTATTTCAACGCCCTGACGAGGAATACCCTGACGAGGAATAAATGATGAATTTGGGAAAGCTATTTTGCTGCGTCGCTTTGTTGGCTGCGCTCAGTGTCAATGCGTCGCCGCAAACCAAATCCAAACCGGGCCTCAACCACGCCAAACCGGTCACCGTCACGTTGGTGCGCTGGCCTTACACCTGAAACCTTTCCGACCCGGCAAGTTTGCTGGCCAAGGATGTAGTCGCCGGTTATGGGGCGCGCGTGCGTTTTGTGAGTGAGAACTACGGTGCCTCGAAACTCGCCACGCGCTACGGCATCAAGCGATATCCGGTGCTGTTCGTGGATGACGCCTTGCTGGCGCGCCCCGAAGATTTCGGTGGCTGGGGGGTGGAGAAGGGCAAATATCACCCATGGCGTGATCCCGCCACTCACGCGCGTTTCAAACAAGACTTGAAGCGGATGATTGATTTGACACTGCGTGGCCATGCTCCCGCCGCCAAAGCCGCGCCTAACGAAACAGTCGCCGAACTCACCGCGCTGCCGCCGCTGGCTATGACAGACCTTGAAGGACAGTCCGTTGAATCATCCGCGCTGGCGGGACGCGTGACGCTGGTCGAATTCTGGGCGACCTGGTGCGGACCGTGCCGCTCGACGCTGGAATGGCTGGGCGAATTGCAACAACGCCACGGCGAAAATGTCAAAGTCCTGACCATCGCTGTCGAATCGGAAGAAGCCGAAGTGCGTCAGCAAGCCGCGGCCTTCAAACAACCGCTGCGCGTGGTGCTGGGCACGGAGGCGCTGGCCGCGTCTTTCGGAGGCATCACCAGTGTGCCGACGCTATTTGTGTTTGATCGGCAGGGCAAACTGGTGCGTGTCTTTTACGGCGCGCCCGAAGACTTGCACCAGCAGGCGGAAGCCTTGCTGCGCGGCCTGCTCAAATAACTGAATTCTGTGCAAATTAAAGTTGTTTGTAGTCGAGGTGTTGGAAACGTGAGCGCAATATGTAGTACGGCGTTGCACGCCGCACTACATAGGCTTGGCTTCCACGATTTATGCGCAGGCTTCAAATAACCTGCCACGTGAAAGGAGATACTTGAAATGAAGAGGCGCAGGGCAATCTTTTGGCTCTTGAGCTTTAGTTGCATTATGGCGGCCCTGGCCGGTCGCGATTTTCCCAGCCCGCCAGATGCCGCCGCTCAAACGCCACAATCCATCGCCGTGCCCGCCGACTCGCC
Source organism: uncultured Heliomicrobium sp. (assembly GCA_964603695.1). Classification (GTDB taxonomy): domain Bacteria; phylum Acidobacteriota; class Blastocatellia; order RBC074; family RBC074; genus RBC074. Next base: position 5,192 of record CAZRXE010001649.1, on the reverse strand, counting down.
GCGTTGGGAGTTGGAAGGACAGGCCAAAGTGGCCGAGCATCAAGGTCGCCAGAGCCTTTTCCTGGATGGCGGCGCGGCGGTGCTGAAAGACTTTGAAATGCGCGACGGCGTGATTGACGTGGATGTCGCCACACCCGCCAAACGCGGCTTTTTCGGCATTCAGTTTCGCATCGCCAACGAAGGCGCGAACGCCGAATGGGTTTATCTGCGCCAGCACAAATCTGGCGCGCCCGATGCAATGCAGTACACGCCGGTGCTTAACACCGGTCTGAACTGGCAACTCTACAGCGGGCCAGGTTTCATCGCGCCGGTCGAGATCCCGAAAGATGAATGGTTTCACTTGCGACTGGTGGTGACGGGCGCGCAGGCGTGGTTTTATGTCAAAGATATGGAGAATCCGGCGCTGGTGATGAACGATTTGAAAAGCGGCGTGCAGAAAGGTGCGGTGGCCCTGGCCGTACTGACGGGCGCGACGTATTTCTCGAACTTCACTGTGCGCGCGACGCCGGATGCGCCCTGGCAGCGCCGTCTACCGCCGATGCCTGCGGGCACGCTGACCAAGTGGAGTCTGTCGCCCGCTTACGACGCACTGGCGCGCAATCTGGAACAGCCGCTCAGCGCCGCCGAGCGCGCGGCCATTCAATGGAAAGAGGTCGAAGCCGAGCCGCCCGGCTTCGTCGTGCTTTATCGTTACTTCGACGCGCCGCATCCGCGTGTCACTTTCCAGACAAACTTTGCAACGCGCCTGCAACCGCAGCCGGGCACAAAGGTTGTTTACGCGCGCACCACGATTGAATCCGACCGCGAGCAAGTGAAGAAGCTCTGTCTTGGTTACAGCGACGAAGCCAGTGTGTTTTTGAATGGCCGTATTCTCTTCCGTGGCCGCAGCGCGCAAGCGTTCCGCGACCCTGGTTTTCTGGGCATCGTGGATGCGGAAAACGATGCTGTCTATTTGCCGTTGCGGAAAGGCAAGAATGAATTGGTGCTCTCGCTCAGCGAACTCGGCGGAGGCTGGGGTTTCATTGCCCGCTTGGCTGATTTGCCGGATGAGGTAAACGACCAATTCAAACAGGAGTAGGTTGATGCTTAAACGAACAATCATTTGCAGCGTGCTGTGTTTACTCGTCGGCGGCTGGCTAACGCAAACGAGGTTCAGTGTGGGCGCACGCAAGCGTGCTCTGCCCACTGAGAAGCAACAAGTCAACACGCCCAGGCCCGCGCCGGAATTGCAAAAGACGGCGCTGGCGGAAATCGGCAAGCGGCTCGCCGGCCACGAACAGGAACCAGCGGAACAGGTCTTCAAAAACATCGAAGTCCTCAAAGGCAAGAAAGCCGCGCGACTGCCCGGCATGATGGAGGCTCTCACCGGCCTGCTGGGTGTGGATTGCACTTACTGCCATGTTCGCGACCACTGGGACAAAGAAGACAAGCCAGCCAAGCAGATCACGCGCCGCCACTTCGCCATGCAGGCGCAAATGAACGAGAACTTCTTTGCCGGGCAGAACGCCATCACCTGTTGGACCTGCCATCGCGGGCAGCCGAAACCGGAGAAGGACAACTAGGGAAACGAAATAAACTTTTAATGGGGAAGCTGTAGTGCGCATTCGTTTCTACACAAGTTCCTATAACCAGGACGCTCTTACGGAGCGAAGAAACCATAGATTGGTGAATAAACCGATACTGCCAAGGTCTCGCCGATTTTCAACAAGACTGGTTGGCGCATTGGCTGACGAACATCAGGCGGCTCAAACTCGGTGTCACGCTGACGCGGGCGCAAACGGAATTGAGCACCATCGCTGCGCGACTGGCTGCGCAATTACTGCGAGCAATAAGGGCTGTGACGCGCTGGTCGAATCGTCTCGTGGCTTGCCGGTCAGCGATGTGTGCGGGCAAGTGACCGTCGCGCGGTTTGCATAACACTGATGACCAATTCGGAGAAATCAATGATGAACCAACGAATCTCTTTCATGCTGCTGTCGCTCTTGCTCAACTTGTGCTGTGTTGGCGCGTGCGCACAAACACCGGCGGCGCAAATCAAATCCCCGTCGTCACAACGCAGCGTGCAGGGCCAGGCGCTGACTTCCACTGCGCTGCCCGCCGTGCGGTTGAGTTTTGATGAGGCGTTCAAATACATCGGCACGCAAGAGTTCATTCTTTACGATGTCGCGCGCGCCGAGCAGCATTTCTTCGTGGACGCCGATGCGCAGGGGCGCATCAAGAGGCTTTACTGGATTCAATTTGAAGGCTACCTGCCGGAGAACACGAACACCTACAACTACCGATCGAGCCAAAACGTGAACCTCGGTGGCCTGGAATTCATCGCAGACGCCTACGCGCGCAAGCTGCAAACGGGCGGGCGTCCGGATTCCGACGGTGCGCGCGCCCAGGCATTTTTGAAAGACAAAGGCTATCGCATGGCGAGCGACGAACTTTTAATGCAGAGGCTCGTGCATTTGGTGGACGACGCCAAGCGCAGCGAGTTGATGGTGATTTACATGGAAGATCTGACGCCGCTGCAATTGACCGCAGCAGATCTAGCGAAAGATGGCAAGGCAGCAGCGCGATGGGACGCCATCGCCAAAGGCTTGCTGGAACGCGCTGGCGCAAGTATGCGCGTAACGCCGCATAATCCATAATTTGCTAAACCGCTTTGAGAGGATGCTGATGACGAAAAACCTTCTGGCGCAGATCTTGACGATGGTCTTGTTTGGCGCGCTCGTACAAGCGCCACGTTCCGCCGCGCAAACAACCATGCAAACCACCATGGAAACCACGGGTGCGGAGCAGAACTTTGAGATTCAAAAACTTGCCGATGGCGTTTACGCCGCGCTGCGCAAGCATCCGCCGCTGATGTCCTTCGACCCGAACAATGTCTTCATTATCAACGACGATGATGTCATCGTCGTTGACGCTAACGCCAGTCTGGCAGGTACGCGCGCGTTGCTGGCCGAGTTGCGCAAGCTGACTGACAAGCCCGTCAAGTACGTCATCAGCACGCACTGGCACGACGATCACGTCATTGGCAATCAGATTTATCGCGAAGCTTTTCCCAACGTCGAATTCATCGCGCACACCAGCACGCTGCGCGACCGCCCAGCCATAGGCGATGCCAACCGCCAACAGATGCTCAGCGGCGGTCGCGGTTACGCCGCGCATTTGCGCAGCCGCGTTGCCGAAAAAAAAAGCCTGGCGGGCACGGAACTGACCGAAGAGGAACGCATCAATTATTCAAGCGACGCCGCCTGGATTGAGCGCGCCTTGAGCGAAGCGCCGCAAATCAAAATCCTGCTGCCGACGCTGACCGTTGGTGAGCGGCTGACGCTGCAACGCGGCAAGCGCACGATTGATATTCGCTTTTTGGGGCGCGGCCACACCGGCGCGGATTTGATAGTCCATTTGCCGCAGGAAGGCATTTTAATGACCGGAGATTTGATTGTCTGGCCCGTGCCGTTGGTCGGCTCGACTTCATTCCCCGCCGATTACAGCGCGACGCTGGAACGGCTGCTGACGATTCCGGCGCAAATCATCGTGCCGGGACACGGTCCAGTCTTGCGCGATCAGGAATACCTGAAACAGACGGCGCGGCTGCTGGCTTCGCTAAAAACGCAAACCGCCGTCGCCGTTGCGCGCGGCGAGACGCTGGAACAAGTGCGGAAGAGTGTTGATCTGAAGGAATTGCGTCAACAGTTCACGGGCGATTCAATGATGCGGCGGATTCTGTTTGGCGATTACGTCAGCGGAGCAGGCGTGGCTGCGGCTTTTCGTGAGGCGACCGAACGGCAGCCGTCAAAAACTTCAACAGAAGACGACGCCAAAGCCGCGCTGGCCGTGGTCAATCAACTTTTCGCCACGATGCGCGCCAAAGACGCGGCGGGGATGCAGGCGCTTTTCATTGCCGAAGGCCAGTTCGTCGCCACTGACCGCCGCAACGGACAGCCGGCGCGCCGCGTTTTCAATGGCGAGAGCTTCGCCCGGCTGATCGTCGGCACGAAAGGTTCGCTGCAAGAGCGAATGTATAAACCCGAAGTGAGCGTCAACGGCGATTTGGTGCTGGTTTGGGGGCGCTATGGCTTTTATGTTGACGAACGCTTTTCGCATTGCGGGCTGAATAGCTTTCAACTGATGCGCACGGCAGATGGCTGGAAAATAGTTCATGGTGCTTCAACGATTGAGATGGACGCCTGCGAGCCGGAGAGCAAAGAGAAAGGTTGAGATTTGCCGTTGTCATGAACTTTTACAACGCCGTTACCTCGCACTAACAACTAAACTGGTCGGATTCGTTAAAGTCCGCTCGGCGAATGCCGCGCAATTCACGTTCACAACCACCAACCGCATCCTGCAAACTACAAAGGAAGGAACTCATGAAACCAAGATCGCTGCTGATCTCGATGCTTTTGTTATTGACGCTGACCGGATTGGCGCTGGCGCAAACGCAAGCGCCGCCGCCCGATCCAGCCGCTCCGTTCAAAAGCTTTTACAATTACACCAAGCAGAACCTGATCGGCGCGGCGGAAAAAATGCCCGCCGAGCATTTCAGCTTCAAACCCACGAGCGATGTACGCAGCTTTGCCGAAGTCTTCGGCCACATCATCAACACCAACTACATGGCTTGCGCAGGGCTGCGCGGCGAAGCCAATCCCAACAAAGACGATCTGGAAAAAACGCTTAAAACCAAAGACGACGTGGTTAAAGCCGTCAAAGCGTCGTTCGATTATTGCGACGCCGCGATGAAAAGTTTGACCGAAACGACCCTCAAGGAAACCTTCAAAAACGGTGCTCGTGAAATTCCCAAAACCTCTCCGCTATTGCTGCTCATCGCGCACGGTCAGGAACATTACGGCAACGTGGTGACTTACATGCGCCTGAAAGGCGTAGTGCCGCCGAGCAGTGAACCGCCGCCAGCCAAGAAATAAGCTCGAAGATCTCGGGACGGTTTTTGGAGTACGGTTGCTTGAGATACCGCCAACGAATTCATCGTCCAAAACCTGAGACCCGAAACCCAGCACCTGAAACCTGGCCAAAAAAGACTTTGCCGCATAGTTCAACAGAGTTTTTGGTAGTCAGGTTTCCGGTCTTAGGTTTGGGTTTTCAGGGGCGACGAATTCGCCAGCGGTATATCGAGCCGCCGCATTCCATAAGTGTTCCGCCATCAGATGCTCCCGCCGTCGAACTTCATCCGCCGACAAGCCGTA
>CAZRXE010001648.1:0-2249 GCA_964603695.1 uncultured Heliomicrobium sp. | reverse complement strand
GTATTTGAAAACATCCGCAACGACAAGCTCGACGCCAACGATGCCTTCAGCGTCTCGCGCAACGTCGCCCGCCCCAGCCTGCGGTTCAACAACTTCGGTTTTAATTTCGGCGGCCCCATCATCCGCGACAAGTTTTTCGCTTTTGGCGGCGTCGAATGGAAAATCATTCGGCAATTCACGGCAGCGCAACAACGCACATTGCCCACGCGCGCCGAACGCAACGGCGATTTCAGCGCCCGCAGCACGGTGTTTTTGAAAGACCCATCGAAAACCGGAACTTGTAGCGCAACGGTTCAAACCGCCTGCTTCCCGAATCCCAAAGTCATTCCGGCCAATCTGATTACGCCGGACGGCAAGGCCATCGCCGCCGTTTTCAACGCCATGGAATTGCGTGCCGTTTCTTACGTTGACACGCCGACCGCCAACAATGCGCTTTACCGCGAATCCAATCCATTCCATTCGCGCGAGGATTTGCTGCGGTTGGATTACCGCATCAATTCGGCGCACAACGTTTACGGACGCTACATTCACGACAAATACGATTTGATTGATCCCTTCGGAACCTTCATCAATTCGCAATTGCCGACCATTCCGACCAATCGTTTGCGCCCCGGCTACAGTTATCAAGTCGGCCATACCTGGATGATTCGCCCGACTTTGATTAACGAAGCCAAGGTCAACGCCGCCTGGAACGGCCAGCGCGTGCCGCCCGTCGGCGACGCCTGGAAACGGGAAACTTACGGCTTCGCTTTCCAACAGCTTTTCGCCGACGGCGGGCGTTACGAAAACGGCATCCCGAACGTCAACGTCAACGGTTTCGCCACCTTCACGGGGCCTTCGCAATCCTTGCTTTCGCCGACGACGGACATTTCCATCACCGACACCATCACCTGGGTTCGCGGGCCGCATTCGGTCAGAAGCGGTTTCACCTTCATCCGCAACCGCAAAGATCAAAACGGCCGTCCGAACTACACCGGCGCGGCAACCTTCAACGCCAGCGGCAACAATTTTTCCACTGGCAATGCGATGGCCGATGCGCTGCTCGGCAATTTCCGCACTTACACTGAAACGGACACCGACCCGGTGGCCTTCTTCCGGTTTTCACAATACGACGCTTTCGTTTCGGACAGTTGGAAAGCGACACGCAAACTGAGTCTGGAATTCGGAGTGCGCTACCAATACGGCGAACCGACGTATTCGCAACAAAACAACATGGCCAACTTCGATCCGAAGTTGTATGACCCGACCAAAGCCGTCACCGTCCTGGCCAACGGCACGATTGACGTGACCAAAGGCGGCAACCCTTTCAACGGTCTGATCCGCGTCGGCGACGGTGTGCCCATCAGCGAACTGGGACGAGTTCGCAACGGCAACAGCCAGACCATTTTGTCGGTTCCATCGGGCGCTCCGCGCGGCGTTTACGATCCACAGCATTTGTTCGCGCCACGTTTCAGCTTCGCTTATGCGCCGTTCAACAACAGCAAGACAGCGGTTCGCGGAGGCTTCGGCATCTTTTATGACAAACCCGAAGGCAATCTGATTTTTTCATCAGTCAACGTGCCGCCGTTTACCAGCAGCGCGACTTTGGAAAACGGCAATCTGGCCGCACTGGCCAGCGCGCGCGCCGCCGCACCGACGCCGTTCGCCCAAATTGACGTGATTGATCCGAATCTGGTCGTGCCTTACACGATGAGCTACAGCTTGAACATCCAGCACGAATTGCCGAAAGGAATCTTTTTCGAGGCTTCTTATGTCGGTAATCAGGGGCGTCACTTGCTGCGGCAACCGGACATCAATCAACCGAGCTTTGACGAGTTACGAAGAAACGCCGCCCTGCCCGCGGCACAACGCCTGACGACGAACGCCCTACGCCCATACAAAGGCTATTCGGCCATCCGCTTCCGAATGTCCGATTCAAACTCCAATTACAATTCCTTGCAGTTGTACGCCGCCAAACGTCGCGGCAACACGACGATGACAGTCAGCTATACATTCTCGAAGGCATTGGCCGACACCAGCGGCAACGGCGACAACCTGGAAGAGTTTTCCAACCGCAGTTTCAATTACGGGCCGGCGAGTTTCGACCGCCGCCAGATATTCGTGGCGACTTACACTTACCGGTTGCCGTTTTTCAATCGGCTGAAAACCAAGAGCGTGGCCGGCAATCTGTTGAAAGGTTGGGAAGCGAGCGGCATCACTCGATTCCAAACCGGGCAGTACTACACGCCGCAGGCCAACAGCACCATCGG
>CAZRXE010001647.1:0-2667 GCA_964603695.1 uncultured Heliomicrobium sp. | reverse complement strand
GTGCCGACACGGAGGTCGCCGTTGACGTCCAGTAAGTCCGCTGGTCCAGTCGTGCCGATGCCAACCTGGCCGTTATGGTCAATCACCATTCTTTCCAGCGTGAGGTTGGTCGTATTGGCAATCGTGCTGAAAGCAATTTTGCCACCGCCGGTACCGAACGACCCGCCGGAAAAATTTTCGGTGGCGATGAATTTGATCGTGCCGCTCGCGTTCGGCGAAAAATTTGTGCCGGTGTGTCCCGTCGCGCCAAAGGTGGCGAGGGTATCGCCGACCTGCGTCACCGTGGGTGCCGCGAGCGTGCCGCGCGCCTGATTGCCAACAAGCGCCGCGCCCAGCGAACCGCCGTAATTCGTGAAGAGGACGCCGCCGGAGCCCTGACTGGCGACTTCCAAGGTCGAATTGGGCGCGGTCGTACCGATGCCGACTTGGGTGGAAGCCATCGCCCCGTTAACACCGTTGATGCTGCCCAGTACCAGGCTGTTACTTTGTGTTACTAGCGCCTGATTACCGAGTGCCGTCGCGTTGCTGAGGTTCGTACTGCCGACATCGGCGTCAGTCCCGATGATGGTGTTGTCGCTGCCCGTCGTGTTGGTGTTTCCGGCTTTGCGCCCCACGAAAACGTTTTCAGTCCCCGCCGTATTGGCCTCACCGGCGCTCTGCCCAACGAAGACGTTGTTGTTCCCGTTTGAATTGGCGATGCCTGCGAACGCTCCGATGAAAGTATTGTTGGTGCCTGTGTTATTCACCTTGCCCGCATCCGTGCCGAAGAAGGCACCGTTGAATCCATGACTGATCTCGCCCGCGCGCGCGCCAAAGTACGAATTGTTGAATTCCGTAACCGTCGCCGCGCCCGCGTTGAAACCGAAGAAGGAGTTGAAATTGCCCAAGGTCGTGGCCGCGCCGGCGTTCGCTCCGACATACGTGTTTTGGCCGCCGGTCGCCACGGTGCCCGCGCCAAGCCCGGCAAAAAAACTTAAGGAATTTGCCGTCAGGATGCGCTGGCCGTTCAAATTGAATTGAGTCACGGCATTCAGAACGCCCGCCGTGCCCGTGCCGCTGATGTTGAAATTGCTCGCGACCTGCGGCGAAGTCGTGTTCTGAATGTAGTTGCCGCTGCCCGCCGGAAGGTCCACCGCCTGTAAGGCCGCGCTCGTCCAGTTCGTACCGTCGCTGCGCAGGTAATTGCCCGCCGCGCCCACCGTACTCAACCCCGTGCCGCCTTTCGTCGTGGTCACGATGCCTAACCGATTGTTGTCGAGCGTGCCCGTCGCAAGGTTCGCCGCATTCAAATTCGTCAAGCCCGCACCGTTGGCTGTGAGCGCGCCCGCCACCGTCAAAGCGCCCGGTACACTGACGGCATCCTGCCCGCTGCTGCGTCCGAGTACGATACTGTTGCTGCTCGCCACCGTTGTCCCCGCGCCCAGCGCCGTCGCAAAATCCAGATTGCCTGCCCCCACATTAGCCCCCGCGCCCACCAGCGTGTTGTTGGTGCCAGTCGTATTGGCCGTGCCCGTGCTGCTGCCGAAAAAGCTATTACTCGCCCCACTGATATTGCCGTTGCCCGCCGACCTGCCGAAGAAGGTGTTGAGGTTGCCGGTGGTATTGTTTCCCCCGGTGCCGGTTCCCACGAAAACATTGGACGCGCCGCCGGTATTGGCCGCGCCTGCATTGGCACCGACGAACAGATTGTTGGTGCCGGCATTCGACAAAACACGTGCGTTGTTCAGATTGAATTGCGTCGTTGCGTTGACGATGTTCGCCGTGCCCGTGCCACTGATATTGAAATCGCTGCCCGGCTGTTGCGTCGTTGTGTTTTGAATGTAATTGCCGCTGCCCGCGCCGATTTGCGTGCCGGTCACACAGCCGATGCACGCTGCCGACAGCGCATCCGCGCTGCCTGCACTTAAAGCCCGCAAGGCATAAGGCGTGGATTGCACCGGCTGGCGCGGCGTCAATAATGTGAATGCCCCCGTACTCGCGCCCGGTCGCACACTGATTTCCAAAAAGCGCGCCGCGCCGGGAAAAGCGTTTGCGCCAAAATCCAATTGCACAGTGAAGACGCCGCTTGTCACTACCACATCTTCGCGCGTCAGCGTTGCGCCCTGTTGTGCACCACCAGCGTTGTTGTCAAAAAGCTTGAATTCCAGATCGAACACACCGTTGGCGGGCAAGCCGCCGTCGGTCAGTTTGCCTTGATAGGTGAAAGCGGCGGTTTGCGCCTGCACTGAGTAGGCCGGTGCCAGACAGAGCCAAATGAGCGCCGTACACAGCCGGCGGCAATGGATGCGAGTGACTTTCATGATTCCTCCGGATCAATAGATAGACGTCCAATTGTCGCGCGCCAGTCGGGCGCGTCGGGAACGTGGTTTTCGCGTCCCTTTGCTAACGCGACAAATGAACTTCGATCCCGCCACTACATCCTGATTTTTACCGATACCGATTTTTTACAGGAAGATTTTTTTGAAAATTCTGTGAATCGGCATCAGCGATTTAATCAGCGATTTAAAATGAAGACGGCAGGAACAGCACAACTTTTCAGTCATGCGGTTCCTACCGATTACTAGTCGAAAAGAGCCGTGAAGTTCAGGCTTACGGCGCAAAGTATCCCGACGCATCCAGGATCAATTCCGTCGTGAATTGCGTCAGCACTTTGAACGTCCCGTCAAT
>CAZRXE010001646.1:0-2653 GCA_964603695.1 uncultured Heliomicrobium sp. | reverse complement strand
TGAGCGTCAAGCCCGTCGGCAACGCGCCCGAAGTCACGGCGTAGTTGTAAGCGCCGGCGGGCGCAGCCGACACCGATTGGTTATAGCCCGCGCCGATGCTTCCATCCGGCAAGCTCGATGGCGAGACAGTGATTGGCGTGCAGCCCACATTCAGCACGTAATCCTGAAATGCGCTGCAGGAACCGAAGCCTGTTGCCGTGACACGGAAGTTGAATGTGCCGCTGTTTGTCGGCGCGCCGCTGAAACTGCCGTTCGAATTGAGCGTCAAGCCCGCCGGTAACAAGCCACTGGCCACGGCGAAGGTGTAATTGCCGCCTGTCGGCGCGGCGCTGATGGTTTGCGCGTAAGCAGTGTTGATGGTCGCGCTCGGCAAACTCGCCGGTAAAAACGTGATGGTCGGGCAGGCGACGATCACGTTGTAACTCGCCGTGCCGCTGCAATCGGCAAGAGTGCCGCTGCCCAAACTGGTGATGCTGAAAGTGAATGTTCCTGCCAGTGTGGGCGTTCCGGTCACGTCGCCAGTTGCCGGATTCAGTGACAATCCTGCCGGCAAACTGCCCGCTGTGACGGAATAGGTGTAGCTGCCTGCGGGACTCGCCGCGACGCTGCCGTTGTAGTTGCTGCCGGCTGTTGCATTGGCGAGCGGGGCCAGCGTGATTGTCGGACAGCCGGGCGTGACCGTGAACAGCGTCGTCGCGATTACCGAACTGTCGGAGTTGTAGGCAATGTTGACACGCCAGTTGCCTAGTTTGGCATTGGGGCCGCTGGCGGGCAGCGTGAACGTGGCGGTCTGGCCATCGCTGGTGATGTCAGGCCCGCGTTGCTGAATAACGCCGTCGGGGTCTACGAAATCGAAGCGGGCTTTGGCGATGGGCGGGTCAATTCCCGTCACTTGTGCGCAAACCGGACTGCCCGACCTGAAGGTCGTTTGGGGCGTCGAGCAGTTGGATGCGAAAGTCGTCGCGGTCACGGCGAACGGTGCAACCAGCGGCGGCGAAGGTAGCGTGGGTTCGTTGAAACGAGCGGCAACCAGGCTCGGCCAAATCACCAGCGCCAATAGGATCAGCCTGTGGAGCATGTATCTGTATCTACTATGCATCGCACCTCCTTAAGAAATATTGCCGGTTTATTGCTGAGCCAGTAACGTGGTAGGCGCGCCATTGGTTGTGTTGCCTGTGTTTTTGTTATTGCCGAAAGAAACAACCGTACCGGCACTACTGGAAATGCCTGTGGTGTTAGCCGTGATGGCGCAATTGCTCAAACGAATGATTGCGCCCGCGACCGTTACATCCACGCCGGTGGCATTGGAAGTCAGCGCGCAAGCTTCGGCATTGATGACCGCACCGTTGGCCGAGGCGAGCAATGCTTGATTGGTGTTTTGTGTAATGACGGACTGAATGATGGAGGTCGTACCGTTCGCAGCGGCCACGCCGATCCCGCAGTCGCTGATTTGTACCTTTTCGGCAACCGTGATGGGAGTTCCGCCGGCGGCGATGTTGATGCCGGCTCCGCCGCAATTGCTGATGGTGACGTTGCGCAGCGTGACCTTGCCGGCGGCGCTGAGCGCCACGTCAAGGCCGTGGCCGGTAACGCCGGAAATCGTCATATTCTCGCTAATCAGCTGTTTGCCGGCCAGGAAGCGGATGCCGTTGATGCCTGAGCCGGCACCGTTGATCGAAAGGTTCCGCAGAATCACCACGTCATTGGCCCCGGCATTGACGATGATGCCGTTGGTTCCGCTGCTCAAAATTCCCCCCAGTGTGGCGTCGCCGTTGATGGTAATCGCCTTGGTAATGGTAACCACGCCAAAGCCGCCCGGATCAAGCACGGATATTTCGCCACCCGCCGCCGTTTTCGAGATTGCACCAGCAAAGGTTTTGCACGGCGCGGTGCGGCTGCAGGGATTGGCGTCGTCGCCAACTCCGGAGACCCAGGTACGGGTCGCCTGAGCCATTGCCGACATTGCGCACATGATGCTGAGCAAGGCCACCAGAAACAGGCTCCGTAAGTGAAAAAGAGATGCAGTGTTGGTGTTCATTGTAATTTTCTCCTCTGAAAGTGCGAGACAAGATGTCATTTTGTCCCACTACCGTTAACGTGATTTCCGGTAAATGCGGCGTGCTTGCCGCCTTGGTGAAGAATGCCGTTACCGTGTTCGCATCGGCGTAAGTATAAAGCGAGGTTTACGCCGATGTGGCGGCATCCTATCTGACTGAGCGTGCTGCAACAACGGAAGAATGGTTATGGTGGAAAGCTTTTCCAAATAAAGTTTGGTGAGTCAGCACTGCGAGCGGTAGCGAGCGCAGTTTTTCACCATGCATGACCGATGAAGTCTCATCCGCTACCGCTCGCGGTACTGACTCGGAGGTCGAAAAATCCACCCATGAAAATCATGGTTTGACCGGAGCGATGGGGTCTTTCAGCTTTTCTTTTTCGGCGTCCACGTTGAAGCGTTTGTAATTGCCGTAAGTGACCACCTGATTGACGTTGAAGCCTTTGACCAGCAAGACGCGGATGCCCAGGTTGATGTCGGCGCGCGAAGGCAGCCAGATTTCGTTGTTGACGCGGTCTTGTTCCAGGACGAAGGAGCCGCCTTCCTTGAGGGAGGCCAGCACGCCGCCGCCGACTTTGAAAGAATCCACTAGCCGGGCTT
>CAZRXE010001645.1:0-8459 GCA_964603695.1 uncultured Heliomicrobium sp. | reverse complement strand
GGTCGTTTGGGCTGTTCTGTGCGCGAGCGGTACGCAAGCCGGCAGCGACAACAGCCGTGCTGCCGGCTTGCGTCAGAAAGTTGCGGCGAGTGGTGCGTGGCATCGTTTTTCCTCTTCGCTTCCTGTTTCGGCGTTACTCGGTGTTGACTGCTTTTCGCAGCGTTCTGCCGGCCAGCGCGCCAGTGTATTTGTCCTTTTCAACTGCCAAATTGCCGTTGACGAAAATGAAGCGGAATCCTTCGGATTGCAGTTCCGGCTGATCGTAAGTCGCGCGGTCGGTGATGGTCTTGGGATCAAAAACAATCACGTCGGCAAACCAGTTCTCGGCGATCCTGCCGCGCTCTTTCAGTTTGAAGGTTTCAGCCACCTGCAAACTGCCGGCTTGAACCATCCGTTCCAGCGAAATGACTTTGCGGTTGAACACGTATTCGCGAATCTTGCGCGGGTAGGTTCCGAACTTGCGCGGATGGCCACCGGAACCGTCCGAGCCTGTCATCACCCAGGGCTGTTTCATAAAAGCTTCGATGTCGGCCTCGGTCATGTTGAACGAAGTGACGCCGGCGTTTCCGGCTTTGATAATGTCGAGCGCCGCTTCGACAGGGCTTTTGCCGCGCGCTTTGGCGATTTCGTCCAGGCGTTTGCCGACCAGACCGCGCTCCGCGCCGCCGCGAATCATCAAGGAATTCGCGCCGCCACGTCGTTTCAAATTCACTTCCATTTCGGCGATCAATTTCGAGCGCGTGGCCGGATCATTGATGCGTTTGAGCAGTTCCGCTCGTCCGCCTGCTTCCGCCCAGCGCGGCAACAGCGCCGCGCTCAGCCCTGTGCCGGAAGCGATGTACGGATACTGATTCGCCGTCACCGCAACGCTTTCGGCGCGAGCGCGATTAATGAGTTCGATGACCTCTTTGCTTTGGCCCCAGACATCCGCGCCGAGCGCCTTGATGTGCGAGATGTGAACCGGAATGCGCGCTTCGCGGCCAATGCGCAGGACTTCTTCAACCGAACCAAGCAAGCCTATGGTGTAAGAGCTTTCGTCGCGCTGATGCGTGTCGTAAACGCCGCCACGTTCGGCTGCGACTTTGGCCAGTTCGATCACTTCTTCGGTTTTTGAATAACTGCCGGGCGCGTAATACAAGCCAGTGGAAAGACCGATTGCGCCTTCTTCCATTCCCTGCCGGACGAGCGTTTTCATCTTTTCGAGTTGCTCAGGCGTAGGCGCCGCATCGCTCATTCCCATCACTGCTTGTCGAACTGCTCCGTGACCGACGAATGAAGCAACGTTGGTTCCGATCTTTTGCTCGTCCAATTGCCGAAAGGCTCTGGCGAACGGGATGCGGCTGCGACCATCGCTGCCGATGAAAACGGTTGTCACGCCTTGCGTCAGAAAAGGCAGATTCGCATTTCGCTTCAAATCGAAGAGTTCTTCGTCGGCGTGAGTGTGCGGATCAATGAACCCCGGAGCAACTATCAATCCGGCGGCGTCAATCACGCGCTCTGCCAGGACGTTGGCCGTCGCCGCATCGCCAACGAAAGTAATACGGTCGCCTGTCATGCCGACATCGGCTTTTCTGGCCGCACTGCCTGTGCCGTCAATCAAGCTGCCGCCGCGAATCAGAGTGTCAACTTTTAGGGTTTGGGGTTTGGCGGTTTTCAAATGCCGCTCGAAGAAATCGAACGAGGCTTTGTAAAGTTCGACCCAGTGCCGGTGTAGCAAAAAGTCGTGAACTTCGTCGGGATAAACAATGACTTCGTGATGGACGTTCAATTCGCGCAGCCGCCGCACCAAATCCACCGTTTGCGAAAAGGCCACGTTGCGGTCGTCATCGCCGTGAATCAGCAAGACCGGCGAGCGCCACTTTTCGACTGCGCTGATCGGCGAAGATTCAAAAGCAATCTTGGCGGCGTCGCGATTTCCAGCTTCGCTCGCGGGAACGCCGCCGATGCGCAGCGACCAATCGTGAACGCCGTGAATGTCTACGCCGGCGGCGAACAAATCCGAATTGCGCGCCAAACCCATCGCCGTCAAAAAGCCGCCGTAACTGCCGCCCCACAAACCGATGCGTGCCGAATCAATATCGTTTTGCCCGCGCAGGTAATGCGCCGCCGCCACGATGTCTTGATATTCCGAAGCGCCGCGCCTGCCGCCGTTTTTCGCCGTGCGAAATGCCCGTCCGTAGCCAACGCCCAGCCGGTAATTGACTGACAACACCGCGTAGCCTTTGTTCGCCAGATACTGATTGAAGCCGTAAGCGTTGTGGTAGTAGTAGCGATTGTGCCAGCCCAAAAACATCTGCCGCATCGGCCCGCCGTGCGAAAAAATGACGGCAGGCAGTTTGTCTGCGGGCTTGGCATCTTTCGGCAGAAAGAGTTGGCCGTGAATTTCCAGGCCGTCGGCGGCTTTGAAAATGACTTGTTTCGGCTCGACAAGTTTGGAGGCGGGCGAGTTTTGTCGCCACAGTCCAGGAACGTCAATCGGTCTACTGCTTCCGACTTTGACATTGATGGCCGCCGGGTACTGCGCCGTTGAAGCTATGAACCCAATACTGCCGGCGGTGACGATGGGCGACCATTCCATTCCCGCACCATTGGTCAGCGCGGTTTGTTTGCTTGTCGCGACGTTGATTTGCGACAAATGCCGCCGATCAATGTCGCCGCAGTTCGATGAATAAATGATGTCGCGCTTGTCGGCAGTCAGAGTCAGGCTTTCCCACTCGCAACCGGTCGGCGTCAACGCCTTCACGTCACCGCCACCAGCCGCAATCGAATACAACCGCAACCAACCGTCCGTTTCCGAAGCAAAGACCAAACGATCTTCCGCCGCCCACTGCAAAATGTTTTCGCCGGCGATTCGCGGGATCGAATCATTCAATTCCTTACCGCTACGCCAGACTTCCTTTGCACTTCCAGTTGCTGCGTCAGCCACCCAGATTGTCCACGGATCGGGCTGCTCCTGCGCATTGTTGCGAGATTGATTGCCGCGCGCATATTGGCGAATGAAGGCCAGCTTCTTGCCATCCAATGACCAGCGCGGCGTCGAATCTCGATCCACGGAAGGCGCGATGTAACGGATGGTCTGTTTTTCAAAGTCGTACACCGCGATGTAGCTGTGCGAGCTACGCGAACTGTTGAAGGCCAATTGTTTGCCATCCGGCGACCATTGCGGCGTGAAGTTCGCGCCGCGCGCGGCGAAGAGTTGATGCGGTTCGGAACCGTCCACGATTTCAACAATGTGAATCTGATTGTCCTTGCTGAAGACCACGCGCAAATCCGTCGGCGAAGGCAAGGGCGATTCGCCTTCGGCCAGTTTTTTTAGACGCCCGTCGGCCACTGAAACCGCGCAAATAATCTGCGCCGCGCCCGCCGGATCACTGGTCGGATTGGGGATTTCGCCTGCTGCGTTGGGTTCGCCGCCGCGCACGAAGACGATCCATTGACCGTCGTGCGTGAAGGCGAGCTGCGTCAATTCCTGCCCCGAGTCTTCGTTGAACTGCGTCAATTGGCGCGCTTTGAATTCCGGCCCGTCGGCCACCCAGATGTTGCGCTTGCCCTGGGCGTCAAAAACCCAAGCGATGCGTTCTCCGGTTGGCGCGGCAATCAGGTCCGAAGGAAATGGCGAACTTAAGACCTGTTCAATGGTGAAGCCGCCGGTTTGTTGAGCGGCGGTTTGATGAAAAGCGAACCGCGACGCGACGGCCAAAGCCATGACGGCGCAGAGCAAGACGCAAAGGCGTTTGATCTTCATAACAATTATCCCGGTTGAGCGTTGATGTCGATTGTGTGAATGCGGCGCGAACGATAATACAGCGGCGCGGCAGCAGGCAACGCGCGGCGACATTGGCAGCCTTCGCCCGCCAAACCTATAATCCCGGCGACAAATCCCGAAGCGAGGAAAAATCAAATGGCACTACCAAAAGCGGAAGCGGAAGCATTAACACAGCGGCTCAAAGCAACGTCAACGCCTGCTCCCTGTTGCGGTTGGACGCCGACAACGAGCCGCAGCCGGATGCAATGCTCTTCATCGAAGAGGAGGCCGGCGGCAACGTTCGCGGCACGGAAGACGATCTGCTGGAAGGTTCGCCGGAACTGATTGTTGAAATCGCCGCCAGTAGCGCTTCCATTGATCTACATCGAAAGCTGCACGTTTATCGGCGCAATGGCGTGCAGGAATACATTGTCTGGCGCAGGAAGGAAAACGAACTGGACTGGTTTCAATTGCAGGAAGGACAATACGTTCGCCAGCAACCCGACGACAAAGGCATCATCCGCAGCCGCGTTTTTCCCGGTTTGCATTTGAACGTGCCCGCGCTGCTGGTCGGAGAAATGAAGAAAGTGCAGACCGAATTGCGACGCGGTTTGTCTTCCAAAGCCCACGCCGCTTTCGTGAAAGGGCTGGCCGCCGACGGCAAGACTGCGAAGAACTGATAATCCCAAACGACACCATGGCCTTACCCAAAAAAATCGCCGATCAATTGTCCAAATCCGCCGCGCCTCAATCGCGATTGCGCGCCGTCACATCCATTCCGCCGCTTGAAGCGGGTGATCGTCTGACCCGCGCCGAATTCGAGCGGCGTTATCACTCCATGCCGCACATCAAAAAAGCCGAATTGATCGAAGGAACCGTCTATATGCCTTCCCCTGTACGTTTTAGAAAACACGGTGAGCCACACCAAAACACGGTTACAGTGCTGGGAACGTATGCCGCATACACCCCAGGAGTTCGCGCTGGTGATAATGCAACAGTTAGGCTTGACGGCGACAACGAGCCGCAGCCGGATATTTCGCTTTTGATTGATCCCAAATGTGGCGGGCGCACACGCATCAGCGAAGACGATTATCTGGAAGGCGGGCCGGAACTGTTGGTCGAAATCGCGTCGAGCACGGCGTCTTACGATTTGCACGACAAATTCAAAGCCTATCGCCGCAACGGCGTACAGGAATACATCGTCTGGCGCGTGGACGACGGCGAAATTGACTGGTTTCGCCTGGAAGCCGAAGTCTATGTGCGAATGCAGCCGGATGCGCGCGGCATCATTCGCAGCCAAGTGTTTCCCGGACTTTGGCTGAACCTCCGCGCTTTGCTCAATGAACAATTGGACAAAGTGCTGACTGATCTTCAGAAAGGTTTGAAGAGCAAGGAACATGCCGCTTTCGTCAAATCTTTGTCGGCACACGCATCCGCCGGAAAGTCCAAACGGTAAGCCTCGTTTATTTCACAAGCACTTCCTTCGTTGGTTTCCGACCGACACTTACTCTTACGACGTTTAGCCCAAATATTTATGAATGGTCAAAACAGAAAAGACATCAAACCCGGAATCGAAGTTTTCATTGTTCAGAAGCAGGATCAGCGGTCAGGCAAACGGACGCGCGGCGTGGTGAAAGACATTTTGACCAATTCGGCCACGCATCCGCACGGTATCAAAGTCCGGCTGCAAACCGGCGAGGTGGGCCGAGTGCAGGAAATCGTCGGGTGACGGAACGGCCATCCGTCCCCCGACTTTCCGGTCTTACTTTCGTTTCAGCGTGTGAGAATCAAGCAGCTTGCCGTCAGCGGCAATAGCTTCCACTTTCATTTCGTCCTCGGTCGCCTGAACCAGCAAAAAGGAATTGACGGAATCTTCGCCGGCGGCGAAGTAAGGGTTTTTGCGATCCAGTGTGCGCTTTTTGATTTCGCCGCTTGCGCCTTCGGTGAAGTACTGCACGCCTTGCTGCGGCTTGGTGCGTTCGTAACAGTGCGAGTGGCCGGCGAAAACCGCGTTGACGCCGTATTTCACGTAGAGCGGTTCAAGTTGCGCGCGGAGCTTGACGTAAGGTGAATGCATTCGCGCCGAGGAGTAAATCGAGTGATGGGAAAAAGCGATTTTCCATTTCGCCTGCGAGGCTTTCAGATTTTGATCCAGCCAGGAAAGCTGCGCATCGTCCAGCGAGTTTGTATCAAGCGCGAAGAATTCAATCAGGTTCTCTTTCGAGTTTGGGGCGTGCCTGACGAAATGGTAGTAACGTTTTCCGCCCATGTTGAAGTTCTTGTAGTTGGTCTGGAATTCCAACCCTTTGATGATGTCGTGATTGCCCAGCGTTGCGTAAAACTGGACTCCGGCGGCAAGCAATTCTTTGTAAGGCTCTTCGAAATGCGAGCGGATTTTTTCGGCTTCGCCTTTTTCGTAAATGTTGTCGCCCAGCATCAGGACGAACTCGAAGGGCGTTTTCGCACGTTGTTTGACCATTTGATCGGCGACGGCTTTTTGCGCTTCGTCGCCGGAGCCTGTGTCGCCCATCACGGCGAATATCACTGTCGGTTTGTTTGTTGAAGGCGTTTGCGAAACGACATTGAGCAGGAAGGTGGCGGACGTGAACAGAACAGTCAATAACAGCAGGCTCCGCCCGGCGAAACGATGATTCATTACTGCGACTCCTAAATGCTTAGAGTACGATCCGTCAAATCCGCGACCAGATCGCCCCAGTCCATGACAAAAATAAGAAAGAAGCTTTTGACGGCTTCCGTGTCGTTGGTGATCAAGCCGACTTCGCGACGGTGGTCAAGTTCGACTTTACGCAGGCTTTGGCTGCCGAAGAAAACTTCCTGACCGTCGCGAATGATGGCTTGCGCATGTAAACGAATCAGAGGCATCGGACGGATTTCCGCGCCTTTGAGTTTTTTGCCGACTTCGCCGATGACTTTCACCTCCACGCCGCGCCGGGCGCAACTGTCCAGGTGTTTAATCATTTCCGCGTCGCTCAGCTTGCCGTCATAAATCAGCAATTGTTTTTTCGCGCCCAGAATGAATTCGGAAAGTTTTCGCCGCGCGTTGTTGGGGCTGATGACGAAGTGGTCGGCGTTGGTCTTGCGGGATTGTCCGGCCACGTCGGCGGAAAACAGATGAACGGCTTCCGCAATCAGAAGCGGGTTTTCGGTGACGACGCCAAAGCTGCGGCTGTGGTGAATGTCCAAAAAGGAAAAGTTGAAGGTCAGCAGGTAAAGCGCTCGACGGTCAATAATCATCATCTTGGTGTGGTAGCGGATTAAATCTTCCGCCGTCCGCGTAACTTTAACCTGGCGTTCGACCAGACGCTTTTCTAGCTTTTTGATTTCCTTGAGGTCTTCTTTGTTGGTGTAGGTAATTAGGGCGTGAACGCAAACGCCTCGCGCGGCGGCTTCGACGAGCGCCTGCTCGATTTCCAGCCGGTCCAGGCGGTAAATAATGATCTCTATGCTTTCTCTGGCTTGGTTCAGCCCTTCCAGCAACGGCGCAATGCCGTCGCGCGGTTGAATGATGACACGCACCTTTTTTGATGAAGAGCGGAAGCGGGAAAAAGGGAAAGGGAGATAGGGGGAATGGGGAAAATGGCGACGGGGAGTGCTGATAAAGCATTCTTACCTATCTCTTTTTTCCCCATTCTCTCCGTCTCTCCGTCTCTCCATCTCCCCGTCTCCAGAATCTCCGGAGTCTCCTTGTCTAGACTTATTTACCGACAGCGGATTTCAACTCATTGATTTTCTGGCGCAGGCGGCGCGAAAAGCCTTCTACTTCGTTTGGCGAAGCTCCGGCGGCGCGGAAGGCGTCGCGGAGTTGGTCGTCGCTCAGTTGGCCGATAATGCCGGCAAACCAGCGCGCGTGTTCAATCGGAATGGATTTCAGCGAACTGCCCATTTTGCCACTGTAATGCAATTTCAATTGACCGCCCGACGCGCCGTCCAAAAACGCCTGTTTGTTATATTCGCCCAAATCCCACTTGGTATGCGAAGTGAAACCGCCCATTTTGCCGAACGACCCGCCCCAATCGGCGACCAGATACCAATCCACCACTTTGCCGTCGTCGTCATACATTCCCAGCACATTGTTATTGGTGGTTTTGGCGTCCCAATTGTTCAACAGCGTGTTGAGAATGGCCAGACCGGAAAGTTCCTTGCTGCCGCGAAAAGGATTGCCTTCCCAATCCCAGTTAATTCCGCGACGTGCAATGTCGTCCGGGCGTTTTTCAAACATGCCGTTGGTGAACGAGCCGCCCGAACCGACGAATTTTTTCGCGCGACCCAAACCGCTGACGCCGTTGACCGTGCCGGAGGGAATGAAGTAGCTCTCTTCGACCATGTAGCCGCAAGCCCAGACGATGCGGCTGGAAGCGACTTCGGCGTGAACTTCCTCATCGAACTTGATGTTCCATTTGATGCCGTTGGCGTCAATCACTTTGATTTTCGGATTGGTTCCGGTGACGTCTTCCTTGTCGAATTGAAAGGGCGGTTTCGGCATTTCCTCCTGGCTGCCAATGCCGTAATAGAGATTTAGTTTGGAAATGTCTTCCTGAGCCTCCCACAATCTGGGTGTGCCGGATTCGGTGGGGGCGGCGGTTTGTTTCTTCGACTTTTTGTCCTTTTTCTTGTCCTTCTTCTGCGGCACAGACCAATCGTCCCGGGCAGAAGTAGGAATGGTGACGCTGGTTGCCAACAAAATGACAAACAG
>CAZRXE010001644.1:0-1512 GCA_964603695.1 uncultured Heliomicrobium sp. | reverse complement strand
AAAGAATGGTCGCGAAAATTCTAACCTCCAAATCAAAAGGCAAAAGGCAAATATCAAAAATCAAAAGGGCGGCACTTTCTTTTGATTTTGTCTTTGAAAAATTGGTGCAGCCTTCCGAACAGACTTTTGCCTTTTGCCTTTTGAGATTTGCCTTTTGATTTCCTTGATTTTATGCCCCTTGCCCCCAACACCAAATTCGATCACTACGAAATCCTCGCGCCGCTCGGCAAAGGCGGGATGGGTGAAGTGTATCGCGCGAAAGACACGCGGCTGAACCGCGAAGTCGCGATCAAAGTGCTGCCCGGCGAAGTCGCGCACGATGCCGAACGGCTGGGACGCTTTGAGCAGGAAGCGCGGGCCGTCGGGGCGCTCAATCATCCGAATATTCTGACCGTCTATGATTTCGGCACGGGCTCCTCAGAAAACGGGGGCAATCCCTTCATCGTGATGGAACTGCTCGAAGGCGAAGAACTGCGCGCGGCATTGGACAACGGCGCTTTGCCCGCTCGCAAAGCCATTGACTACGCGCAACAAATCGCCAACGGCTTGTCCGCCGCGCACGCCAAAAACATTGTGCATCGAGATTTGAAGCCGGCGAATTTGTTCGTCACCACCGATGGTCGCGTCAAGATTCTCGACTTCGGCTTAGCCAAGCTGCGACAGCCGCGCCGCGGCGAAGAAGAATCCACACTGTCGCTGCCCTCAAACAACGAAGCGCCGAACACTGATCCGGGCGTCGTAATGGGTACGGTCGGCTACATGTCGCCCGAACAAGTGCAAGGACAAATCGCCGATCATCGTGCGGACATCTTCAGCTTTGGCGTGATTCTGTATGAAATGCTGAGCGGGCAACGCGCGTTCACGGGCGGTTCAATGGTCGAAACGATGCACGCGATTTTGAAAAGCGAGCCGCCGGAATTGAGCGAGACGAACGCGAAGATTTCGCCTGCGCTGGACAAGATTGTGCGGCGCTGTTTGGAAAAGAAGCCGGAGCGACGGTTTCAATCGGCGAGCGATTTGGGCTTTGCGCTCGAAGCGTTGGCGACACCGAATTCATCCGGCGCAAATCGCACGGAAGCGGTGCAGGCGCTGGCAACTTCGATGACGGAGCGACGCAGCGGCTGGCGTGATCGCATGGGGTGGATGGCAGCAGGCGTGATGACATTGATTGCAATGCTCGCACTCGGCGTAATGTATTTCCGACGTCCGACAACACCCACCGCTGCTTCGATGCGCCTCGCCGTGACGCCGCCGGAAGGGGCGGCGGTGTTTGAGCAGCCCGTGATTTCGCCCGATGGTCGGACGCTGGCGTTTGTGGCGCGAACCACGGGGAAACGGCAAATCTGGGTGCGTCCGCTCAATTCGCCAACGGCCAAACCGCTGGCTGGAACGGAAGACGTTGACTTAATGTTCTGGTCGCCTGACAGCCAATCGCTGGCGCTTATCTCTGGCGGGAAGCTTTGGAAAATCGCCCTTTCCAGCGGATCACCAGTGTTTCTCTCTGGAGGAGTG
>CAZRXE010001643.1:0-4011 GCA_964603695.1 uncultured Heliomicrobium sp. | reverse complement strand
CCAGTGCGAAAGATACCGTGCGTCACCAATTAAAACCGGAACGCAAGCGGCGATAACTTCCACATCGGCGGCAGCTTTTAGCGAAACTTCAGGGCCGATGCCCGCTGGATCGCCAATTGTAATGCCAATGCGGGGTTTTCGTCCCGCCGCTTCGTTGCCGGTCAAATCAACCTCATTTGTCTGATTGGATAATGAGTAGGACGCGAGCGTAAGCCTTCAGCCGGCTGCATTATTCAGCGGAATTGTCGTCGCGCGGATCGGCTTTGGCTTTGGAATTTTTCTGCTCTTTCGCGTCTTCGTCCTTATACAGGTATTTGATGTTGTGTTTAAGCACCAGCAGATTCGGGCCTTCGTTCCGGTGCAGCTTGATGCTGTTTTTGTCATACCACTCAATCACGCCGTGCAGTTCTTCGTTGTCTTGCAGCACGAGCACCATCGGCGTGTGCGAGTCCATCTGCTTCTTGTAATAGAAGCTTTCGGCATTGGTTTGCTCCGGCGGAATTTTCTTTTTCGGCGCGGCAGGCTGCTGCGGACGCGCCGGTTGCGGCGGCGGCTCAATGCGGCGAGCTTGCTGGTGGTGATACTCTCTTTCCTTGACTTCAGCTAAGGTGGTGCGAATCAGTTTGCGGTTCACTTTCTTTTCTCCTTCAAAAAGGTGGCGATTGAGGGCAGTCTGACTCTCTGCCCCTAAAGAATAGAGCTTCAGCAACGAGCCAAGCCGGGATTCTTCACATAGTTTATCCGCTCAGGTTGTGTACCAGATATGCGCGCACAGGCAACGAAGGCGCGCCGCGCTGGCGATTGACGCTCAATCAACTGAACTGGATTGAGAATGGGTGATCTTAACTTCCCCTGAACTTTCATTCAGGGATGAGATTTTTCCTCACCGGAAAATCAACGGAGGAACTTTGCGGGAATCTGCTACAACGCTTTTTCAGCGTTTGCTGCGACCACAACTCAATACTGTTGCTCGGTGATGGGCGAATGCTACCGTATGAATTCCATCGGCGCAAGCCGGACATCAGCCGCATCTCAAACGATTGAAAAAATTGCTCCCGCGCGTTCAAACGACATTTCCCAGAGCAGATGGCATTGCCGCTGCCTGTCATCTGGCTCTGTTGTGCCAACGATTTTCAGTCACGGCGAAAAAATATTTTGCGATTGCGCGACATTTTTTCTTAATTCGGATCACTTGGAAGTGAGGACGCTGAATTTCCGGCGACCCGGTCGAAGTCTTCGACTCAGCAAAATCATAAAACTCAGATCATCGCGGGGCAGGTTTCTGTCTTGCGTAATTCCATTGTGAGGTAAGTATGCGCTCCGCCAAAAAACTACTTTCGTTCGTGACTACGTTTTGCCTGTTTCTTTCCACCAATTCGTTGATTGTTCTAGCCGGGACTTTGCCCGCTGTGCCTGAGCCGCTTGCAATTGCCGAAGAAGCTTTCACTTTGCCGGAGGCCAAAGAGGGGGCCGAGTACAAATACCTCTTTCAAAGCGAAGGAGGAATGGCCCCGCTGACGTGGAAAATTATCAAAGGATATCTCCCGTCCGGTTTGCTCCTGGAACCTTCCGGTGAATTGCACGGAGTTCCTAAGCAATCGCGTCGCGATGCATATGGCTTTATTGTGGAAGTCTCTGATTCCTCTCGCACACCGCAACATTTCTCCATGCCGTTTTTGCTGACTGTTCAAGCTGCGCCATTGCGCATTGTGACAGCAGTAAATCCTGCCCGGCTGAAAATCCTGACCGGGACCGGTGACCAGTCGAATGTCAGTGGCGCTTCGCCCACACCATCGGGGGACTGGTCTGAAAGGAACAGCGATCCCAGGCAGGAATCCGAGAGCCTGCGCGCCGGCCTTGAGAAATTCACTGGTCGTATCAATAACGCTGTGGCAGCGGAGCGCAGGAGCGTAATTCCCGGCATCACACCAGTTTCCAGTCAAGACTCACCGCAAATTCCTTCGCGCCCGGCACCCTCTTCTCGTCCTGGCGCGCCGGAAAGAGCAGACTCAACTAATTCCCAACCGTCGTCGGCTCTAAACACGACGCCGGCAGCAGCAGCGGGAACAGGCAATACTACTCTGCCTGCTCCATCTCCCTCGCCCGGCACGGCCAAAATTTGCGGCAGGCTGAGGCCCGCTTCAATGGACAGAATTCTTGCGTTGCTCAGTCCTGAGCTGCCCATCTTTCGCGAGCCACTTGCGAACTTCAAAAAGCTGGAAGATGAAATCAGACCCAGTGTGGAGGAAGACTGCAACATCGCTGACGACGATAAGGAAGCCGAGATTGAGAAAAGAGCCATTGAAAGTATGAATATTGGCCGGAACCGAAAAGAAATCGAAAAGGAAATCAGAAAAATTGTGGAGAGCGACAAAAGCATCTCTAGCGGTCAGCAAAACGCCGAAATTGAGAAAAGAGTGACGGCGAGAGAGAAGCTTTGCGATTCAGCATATCCGGCAAATTTGCTCGCAACGATTCACCGTCGCAGCCGATTCAAATCGGACACTGCCGATTCAACAGGAAACGGGAAAAGCTGCGAAGAAAGAGAAAACGTGAGGCTGGGCGAGCAGAAGGAAGCCGTCGTGAAACTATTATTTTGGCTGCTTGACGAAGAAAAAGGCGCAGCCAACGGCAATAACAAAACAAACTGGGACGATGTCTCCTCGCAGGTTCGAGCAATCACCAAAGGCAGTTCGCCGGAACTCAGCAAAGATGTGGTCAGAAGGCAGATTCTGCAGCTCAATCAATACCTGGGCAATGTCACGGTTCGGCTTAGAATTCCTCAGAAGAAAGTAGGAGCCGAAGTTGTTCCGGACAAAATCGTGACCGCAGTGTCGGACAGAGACGGCAATTTCTTTTTCAAAGAAGTGCCGACCGCTGACCAGCAGAATTCACAAGTCGTCATGCTGACAACGGAAGGCGACGACGAATACACCAAACGGGAATTTTCCGTTAAACACGGCGATGAGGTTCGCTTGGACCTTCCCATTGAAGATCGTCCCGTCAGCCTGATGGCGCGCGCAGTGGTGGGCTATCAGCAGGCCGGCGCGGCAGCGACAAAGTTCGAGCAGAATTACTTTTTCGATATTTTCCTGAGTAAGTCTTTGCCTTTCCAGCAAAGCATTAGCCCGGATTTCGGCGAACGCGGGCGCATCTGGGGAGCGGTGCGCGCCATCAGCGTTCCAAACACAGACAACTTTACGATTGCTGACGCAGCGTCTTCCTTTGTGGCGAAAATTTCCGTGCTGAAAGTGAATGAGGCGGCCAGGGTCTTCGATTATCTAGGCGGATTTGAATACCGCATCGGAGGAAACAACGCGCTGTTGCCAAGTTTCGACCGGCAGACAAAACAAAAGTTTTCGTTTTCCTTGATCGGCAGCTTCGGGTTTGTTACGCCAACGGATCCGCTGGAAAAAGATCCTCTGCCCGTTTACAGCATTACGCCACAACTGCGAAAAGTGTTGGAAGAAAGGAAGCTGCTAACCAGCAAGGATGACGACCCGAACAAAAACAAAACAAACGCGGTCTTTGTCCCCAACGACCGGGATCGTTTCTTCCGGCAATATTACGGCGGCATTCGCGTGCAGACGTACTTTTTCAATCGGCACAACGTCCCCATGCAGCGTTTTCCCGCGCAACTGGATTTCACGGTTGGGCAAAACGAATACGTAACGGGCGGGCGATTTAACGGGCCGGTGTTCAGACTGGATGGGTACTATCCGCTTCCTTACGAAGGGTTGAAATTCATCAGCCTGTTCGGAATGGCCGTCTTCAAACCGACCAGAGTAAAAGAGACCACGCCGTTGCTACTGAAGCCAGCGGACGCTAACGTCAAGCCTTACGACGATTCGGTATTGATCGTCCCGGTATCTCAGTTCAATCGAGACTACTACCGAGTGGGCGTTGGAATAGACTTTTTATCTTTCGTTCAAAAACTGCTTAATCGTAATTAGGCCAAGCCTCGCAAGGGTTGGTACGAAGTACAAGGGTGGGACAGGAAACCATAAGAGA
>CAZRXE010001642.1:0-2063 GCA_964603695.1 uncultured Heliomicrobium sp. | reverse complement strand
CTCATCCACCATCCGCTGCAAAGTGGAAACCTCCGCGCCGATCATCGCAGTGCATTCGCGCACCAGGTTCGACTGGCGTTCGTTTAATCCAGGACTTGTCGCCGCGCCGTTGCCGCCAATCAGGTTTTTGGCCAGACGTTCAGCGGAAAGGCGAATCGGAGTCAACGGATTTTTGATTTCGTGCGCCATGCGGCGGGCGACCTCGCTCCAGGCGGCGCGGCGTTGGGCTTCAATTAATTCGGTCAGGTCTTCGATGACGATCACAGCGCCGCGCGAATCCCGCAAAGCTGTGACAGTCACGGCGGCGTCGAGCTTGGCGTGATTGGCCAGTGTGAAATGGACTTCACGCGTCACCGAACGCAAGCGCGCGGCGCGACGAATCATTCGTCGCAACTCTTCGCGCTGCTCTTCGGGCAGCAAGGCTTCCAGCGACACGCCCGCCACCGGCGTTTGTTCGATTCGCAACAACTCTTTGGCCGCACCGTTGATCGTCGTCACGTGGCCGTTTTCGTCCAGCGAAATCACGCCGGCGGAAAGGCTTTGCAAAATGGCTTCAATGTAGTTGCGGCGGCCTTCCAGCGCAGCGTTGCTGCGTTGCAACTCTTCGGCGGAAAGTTCCAATCGCCGCCGGTTTTCGCCCAGCTCCGCCGTCATTTCATTGAACGAAGCCGCCAGCGCAGCCAGTTCGTCATCGCCCACCACTCCGGCGCGGTAACTCAGGTCGCCGCGTTTGATGTGTTCGGTCGCTTCGGCCAGTTGCCGCACCGGATCGGCGACCGTCCGCGCCAGATAAAGCGCCAGCCAAAAAGCGATGAACAGCGTCAACAAAGTAATCAGCGCCAGCGTCAACAACGCAGTGTTTTTGACTTTGTTCTGATCGCGTTTGAGCGAATCATAAGCGGCTTCCAGTTCGTCAATCCGTTTGATGCGGTCAGTGATTTCCTGCGGGACTTGCTGTGCAATCACCAGCAACCGCCCGCTCAATCCTGGAATCGGCGCGGAAGCGATCAAATAACTTTTTCCTTCCGCGTCCTGAACCATTTCGGAAAACGATTTGCTTTCGCCGGCTTTGGCGCGCGCCCTTTTTCCCAGGTTGTAAGCTTCGCCCGGCGGCGGTGAAAGTCTGGGTTTGGCTTGTTCGGCAATCAACGTATCGTTTTGATCGAAGACCTGCGCCCAAACCAATTCCTGCGTTTTCAATTCGGAAGCCAGCGCATCGCCGATTTGCTCTTCCTCTGTGCGGGCGATTAACCGCGCCATTGTCGCGGCCAATTGCTTCAAATCGTCCAGTTCGCCTTCCTGATACACGCGCTGAATCTGTCGTGCGTTGATGACCATTTCGCGCGCCGGTTCGCTGAACCATTTGTCCACGCTGCGGTTGATGAGTCCGCTGGTGGCGAAAAACAAAAAGACCACCGGCAACAGCGACAGCGCAATGGAATATTTGACCAGTCGCGTTTTGAACTTCGCGCCGAGCTTTGATTCCGCGCGCTCGCGGTTAAGCTTGATGACGTTGCGCACCAGAACCATCAGCAGCACGATGAACGCAATCAGATTGACCGTCGAAAGCGAATAAAGAATCAACGTCTCGCTGGCTGAAGTTGGCTTGAGCCACGGCAAGGTGTTGAATGCCGATTGGATGAAGAGCAATCCGAATAACAAAGTCGTCAGCACCGCCAGCACGGCAATGCGCCAGCGGCGACGACGAACTCTGCGCCCGCGAGTGATGATGTCGTTGGAATCTTCCAGTGATGACATGGTGGTTTTGCGCGGCGATTCTACAGCAAGCGGTCTCTTCATTCACTGGCGCTCGCTCAGGTTCGGAGACTGTACTATCATCCGCCCGTTTCCTTATGAAAACTGCAAACCTGTTCATCAATCCGCAAACCAAGCTTCTGCGCAGCGGCTGGCGCGCGCTGGCGTTTTTGTTGGTGCTGACCTTTCCGCAAGGCATCGTCAATCTGTTTTTCAAAAGCGCCGCTCCGCCCGGCGAAGCTCCCGCCAACGCCGTCTTTGAAGTCAGCGGGACGATGATTTTCACCTACGGCGTGCTGGTCGCCTGG
>CAZRXE010001641.1:0-5639 GCA_964603695.1 uncultured Heliomicrobium sp. | reverse complement strand
GCTACTGCTGCGGAAGCGCTGGATTCCATCTTGTGTCAGTGACCGGCAGTGGCTTGCGAATGTTGCGTGCAAGCTTTCTGCAATGCCTCATCCACCTTGGGTGCCATCACCGCCTCTGATTTTCGGCAAACCATCGCCAGTTCGCTGACTATCAGGTTCCTGGCGCGTTCCATCATTTGTTTTTCGCGAAATGACAGCGGTTTGATTTGATTCAGGTAAGTCAGCGTTTTAAGTGTTTCTGCCACCACGAAAGGATCGCCCGTGCGCATGGCTTCGGTGAATTCCTTGAACCGATCCTTCCAATCCTTGGGCGGCGTATGAAAATCCGCCGCCAGCGCCACCAGCAGTTCGTCGCATTTGCTGCGCGCCAGCGGACGCCGCAATCCCACTTCATCCGCGTTGCGCGTGGGAACCATCACCAGCGAATTGTTGGTTTGTAAACGGAGCAGGTAAAACTCGTGCTGCTCTCCGTTGATTTGGCGAGACTCGATTTGTTCGACAATGCCGACACCCTGCGCTGGATAAACTACTTTTTGTCCGACTTTGAAAACCACACTGTCCTCCTTTCAATTGAATGATACCGTGAAAGTAAATCTGGAGGAGTCTTTGTGAGAGGTGTCGGCAGTCTAGCATCGGCCTGCAAAGAGCGTCAAAGTTCATTGTATCCGGCGATTTTGACGAGCCTGGATTTTCATTGGATACTGCTCGGCGTTCCTCTCAAATCCAAATTTCAACGCACGGAGACAAGTCATGGCTGACCCGATTCTGATTGCCAAAGACAACGAAGAAATTTATTTGCTGCCCAAAATGTCCAATCGCCACGGTCTGATTGCCGGTGCCACCGGAACCGGCAAAAGCGTCACTTTGCGCGTGATGGCCGAAAGTTTCAGCAAGCTCGGCGTACCGGTATTTATGGCCGACGTGAAAGGCGATCTGGCAGGCATATGCCAGGCGGGGGGGGATAACCCGAGAGTCGCCGAACGTGCCGCGCAATTCGGCCTCGGTGATTTTGGCTATACTGCCTTTCCAGTCATGTTTTGGGACGTGTTCGGTGAACAAGGCCATCCGCTGCGAACGACGATTTCCGAAATGGGGCCGCTGCTGCTGACGCGCGTTTTGAATCTGAACGACACGCAAGGCGGCGTGCTTTCGTTGGTTTTCAAGGTCGCCGATGACAACGGCTTGCTGTTGCTTGACCTGAAAGACCTGCGCGCGATGCTGCAATTCGTGGCCGACAATTCAAAATCGCTGACCACTCAATACGGTAATGTTTCGGCGGCGAGCGTCGGGGCGATTCAGCGGCGGTTACTGGAGATCGAACAGCAAGGCGGCGATAAATTCTTCGGCGAACCGGCGCTGAACATGGACGATATGATGCAGACCGACGCGCAGGGCAAGGGTTTTATCAACATTCTGGCCGCCGACAGGCTGATGCAATCGCCGAAGCTTTACGCGACATTTCTGCTGTGGATGCTGTCGGAACTGTTCGAGAATCTGCCTGAAGTCGGCGATGTGGAAAAACCGAAGATGGTTTTTTTCTTCGATGAAGCGCACCTGCTCTTTGACGACGCGCCGGACGCCTTGTTGCAAAAGATTGAGCAGGTCGTTCGCCTGATTCGCTCAAAAGGCGTGGGCGTTTATTTCGTCAGTCAGAATCCGTTGGATATTCCAGACGTGGTGCTGGGACAACTTGGCAATCGCGTGCAACACGCTTTGCGCGCCTTTACGCCGCGCGATCAAAAGGCCGTTAAAGCCGCCGCCACGACCTTTCGCCAGAATCCGGACGTCAACGTCGAAGCCGCCATCACCGAACTCGGCGTCGGCGAAGCTCTGGTTTCGATGCTTGACGAAAAAGGAACGCCCGGCATCGTCCGTCGCGCGTTCATCGCTCCGCCGCACAGCAAGTTGGGCGCAATCACGCCTGACCAGCGGCAGCGAACGATCCAATCTTCGATCATTGCCGGCCACTACGAACATGCCATTGACCGCGAATCCGCCTACGAAATGCTGAAAGCGCGCGCTGAGCAAACGGCGGCGGCGTTGCAAAATCAAGCGGAAGAATCCAAGCCTTCGCCTCTGATGAAAGAGGCGACTCAGGTGCTGGGGGCATTTGCCACCAGTGCGGCGCGCGCGGTAGGGAGTTCATTGGGCAGGCAAATTATTCGCGGAGTACTCGGCTCAATCTTCGGCGGTTCAAGCGGAAGAAGGCGTTAGGAGGCCGGCTTCAGCAATCGGCTTCAAGCTGCACGGATTTGATTGTTTCGTGGCCGGTCAGCCGGGAAGTTAGCCGGAGCCGGGAAATCATCACGCCTGCGACAATCAACGCCGCGCCGATGCCGCCGCGAATCGTCAGTTTTTCGCCGAAGCTGAGGTAAGCAAAGACAGCCGCTGTCGCCGGTTCCAGCGCATAAAAGATAACGGCGTGCGTGGGATTGACATGGCCTTGCGCCCAGGTTTGAACCAGCGCGGCGACAAAGGTTACCATCACGGCCATGTAAGCAATTTGCCACGTAAATTGGCCGTCAATCGGATTCGGACGAGTCTCCAGTCCCAAGCTTTTCAGTGTGAAGAAGACAATCAATGCCAGTACGGCAACCGTCATCACCTGGACGGCAGCCAGCGTGCGTACATCGCCGCCAGTGGCAAAGGCACTGGTTGCGGCAATGTGTGCGGCCCAGGCCAGCGCCGCCGCCAACACCAACACATCGCCCAGATTGAATGACTCTCCGCCGTGCGGAAAACTGAGCAGCGTGAACCCGGCAATCGCGACCAACAGCCCAGCCAGATGATCGCGCGTCGGTTTGGAGCGAAACAGCAAAAAGCCCAGTAGCGGCGTGAACACCAAATATAGTCCGGTGATGAACCCGGCTTTTGACACTTGCGTGAAGTTCAGCCCCAGAACGTAAAACCCAATGCCGGTGAAACTGAGCAGGCCGAGCAATACGCCTTGTTTGATCTGACGCAAATTGCTGCGCCGCAAGTGTCCGGCGAAGGCCAGGCCAAAGCACAGCGCCGCAATGCCGAATCGTGCGCTGGTGTAAAACGCCGGAGAGTGCGCGGCCAGTATGCTTTTGGTGATGACGTGCGATGTGCCCCACATCAATGCCAGCGCAATTAACGCGGCGTCGGACTGCCATCCGGCTGGTTGCTGATTCGAGGTTATGTTGTTCATTGGTGTTTACTTTGGGTGAGTAATGCACGCTCAAGATAGCCGAGCCGTCGCCATCGCCGCAAGTTGCGCCTTTCCCAAGCGGCGTGCGTTGATTTTCGCGCGACGATGTTGTGAGATGCGTGCCTGTTAATCCACGGAAAGGAAAATCCATGTCTCAATCAAGAATTGAAGCGTTCACTGCCATGCTTCGGGATCAACCAGACAATGAAATGATCTGGTACGGGCTGGCCAATGAATTCACGAAGCTTGGTCAATGGCCGGAAGCGATCAACGCGTTGCGCAACGTCATTCGCATCAAGCCGGATTACACGGCAGCGTTTCAAATGCTCGGCTCGGCGCTGATGAGCGCAGGCAACCCCGAAGAAGCGCGACAGGTTTGGACGGAAGGCATCGAAGTCGCCGGACGCACCGGCGCTTGGAAAGCCCGGCAACACATGCAAGGCCAATTGGCGGCATTGTTATCCGGCACGGATGGTGAAGCGGAAACGGAATTTTGCCGGTAGTAGCGAAGATCTGGGCAAATACGCGTCGCCGCGCCAGGCAGACTTTTGCCAGGCAGACTTTTGCCAGACAGACTTTTGCCAGACAGACTTTTGAATGACGCAGCGGCAGAAATGGTGATTTCCAGGCGAAGGAATTAGCTTCGCACGCGGGCCACAGCGGCTTGCCAACCTTCATACAGGCTGTCGCGCTCGCTCTTTTTCATTTTCGGTTCAAAGCGCGTTTCGGCCTGCCATTGGCCGGCGATTTCCTTTTCGCTTTTCCAGAAGCCGACAGCCAAGCCTGCCAGATAAGCCGCGCCGAGCGCCGTGGTTTCCGTGATGACCGGGCGGACGACCGGAATGCCCAGAATGTCGGCTTGAAATTGGCAGAGGAAATCATTGCGCGTCGCGCCGCCGTCAATGCGCAATTCTTTGGCTTTGATGCCGGAATCTTTTTGCATGCATTCGACCACGTCGCGAGTTTGATAAGCCATTGCTTCCAGCGCCGCACGCGCCAGATGCGCGCGGGTTGCGCCGCGCGTCAGGCCGACGATTGCGCCGCGCGCGTCCTGATCCCAATACGGCGCGCCGAGTCCGACGAAAGCCGGAACGAAATAGACGCCTTGATTGTCGCTGACCGAAGTCGCCAGCGCCTCACTGTCCGGCGCATTGGCGATGATGCCCAACCCGTCGCGCAGCCATTGAATGGCCGCGCCCGCTACAAAGACGCTGCCTTCCAGCGCGTATTCGGTTTTGCCTTTGGTGTTCCAGGCGATGGTGGTCAGCAAGCCTGTCTTGGAAGCATTGGCGCTTTCGCCGGTGTTCATCAGCAGAAAACAGCCCGTGCCGTAAGTGTTCTTCATCATTCCCGGTTTGAAACATGCCTGGCCGTAAAGCGCGGCTTGTTGGTCGCCGGCAATGCCCGCAATCGGAATCGGCGCGCCGAACAGTTCAGGATCGGTTTCGGCGTAGACTTCCGAAGAAGATCGAACTTCGGGCAACAGGCTGGCCGAAATATTCAGCTTTTTCAGAATGTCATTGTCCCATTGTTGTTTGCGAATGTTGTAAAGCAGCGTGCGCGAGGCGTTGGAAACGTCGGTGACGTGGGCTTTGCCGCCGCTCAGGCGGTGAATCAGCCACGAATCCACCGTGCCGAAAGCGAGTTCGCCGGCGGCCGCGCGTTTCCGCGCGCCTTTGACGTTGTCCAGAATCCAGGCGACTTTCGTCCCGGAAAAATAAGCGTCCGTGACCAAACCGGTTTTGTTGCGAATGACGCGGTCGAACTTTTCCGCTTTCAGTTTTTCGCACATCGGCGCGGTGCGGCGGCATTGCCAGACGATGGCGTTGTTGATGGCCTGATTGGCCGCGCGATCCCACACAATGGTCGTTTCGCGCTGGTTGGTGATGCCGATGGCGGCCACGTCGGCGGCTTTGACATTGGCTTTCGACAGAGCTTCGCGGGCGCAATAAAGCTGCGAACTCCAGATGTCTTCCGGGTTGTGTTCGACCCAGCCGGCGCGGGGAAAGATTTGCGGGAATTCCTGTTGGCCGACGCTGACGATGCGGCCCGCGCGGTCGAACAAAATCGCGCGCGAAGAAGTCGTGCCTTGATCCAGTGCCAGAACGTAGTTGGGCATAGTTTGATGTCACCTCGAATTGTTGGTTTGAACTGCCTGTTTATTGGCTTTGATGAAACGCCGTGCTACTTTTCATTCTCGTTCGGGTTTTGTCAACGAAAGCGGTCGTCTCCTCGATTCAAACAACAAATCAGGCTTCACTCATTGGCTGGGAGTTGGACGCACGAATCCATGTCACAAATTACATTCGAGATTTTCGCGATTTTCGTGTTGTTGATTGCCAACGGCATTTTTGCGATGTCGGAAATGGCCATTATTTCCGCCCGCAAAGCGCGGTTGAAACAGCGAGCCGATCAAGGCGATGCCAGGGCGTTGGCGGCGCTGGCGCTGGCCGAATCGCCGGGGCCG
>CAZRXE010001640.1:0-8354 GCA_964603695.1 uncultured Heliomicrobium sp. | reverse complement strand
GGTGCGATTGACGCCGTTGGATGTCGTCGCCTCGTAAAAGCATCGTGCTATAACGCCTCTTCCTCTTCCGAAGATTTCGTGGTCGGGTTCCTGACCACATTCAGGCACAAGCAGTCGGCCAAACACAGTCAACATCGGGATTCGCTTATGACCACTGTCTTCACCATCGGCTTTACCAAAAAATCCTTGCAGCAATTCATTGAAACCTTGCGCGCGGCGGGCGTGCGGCGCGTCGTGGACGTGCGGCTGCGCAACACCTCTCAGCTTGCGGGGTGGACGAAGCTGCCGGACTTCGCCTACTTGCTGGAAGAAGGCTTCGGCATCGCTTATGAACACCGGCCTGAATTCGCGCCGAGCGATGAGATTCTGGACAAATACAAAAGCGGCGCGGACTGGACAGGATACGAAGAAGCCTTCAACCGCTTGCTGCGCGAACGCAAACCGAAACCGCAGGCGCGCGAACTGCTGGCCAAAGACGCGATTTGTTTGCTCTGCGCCGAACCGACGCCCGACAAATGCCATCGGCGCTTGGTGGCGGAGTATTTGCGGGAGCTTGCGCCCGACATCGAAATCAAACACCTGTGAGCATCGTCAAGGAAATCAACACGCTGGCATTGACCAAAATGCACGGCGGAGTTTGCACGGCGGGCATTGACGCCGATGGCCGCTGGGTGCGACCCGTGCGCCCGCGCCACGAAGCCAACTCAGCCAAACCTGGACGCGAAGTTATTTCCGATTACAGTTTGCTGCCGCTGGATTTCTTTCACGGCGGCCAATCGCATCTGGTCAACCTGGCCGTCACGCGATTCTGGTTCGCCGAAGCGGCGTCGCATCCGCCCCACATCGAAGACTGGACGCTCGACCTGAAACGCAAGCCGCAACTACTGAGCAAACTTTCCGGCGAAGAGCAGCAGCGTTTTTTGGCCGCGCACGTCGAGCACAACCTTGCGCCGCTTTGCCGCGAACACAAACGTTCGCTGATGCTGATCGAGCCGGAAAGCTTTTCGTTTTCTTTTGGCAGGAATCAAACGGGCGACGACGTTTCGGTGCGCGCTTCGTTCGTTTGCGCCGGCGAAGCGTTTTCAGACATAGGCTGCACCGATCTGCGGATGCGCGCGCTGGGGCGCAAGCTGCTGGAAAAAGCCGCCAGTGCGAAAGCCTCGCTCGGCGATGAAGACTTCAAACGACACGGCAAACAAGCCACGTATCTGACACTCGGTCTTTCGCGACTCTTTCAAAACAGACATTGGCTATTACTGGTCGGCGTGCATTCGCTGCCGGAACTGGCCATTGAAATTGATTACGCCAAACTCTGACCTGG
Source organism: uncultured Heliomicrobium sp. (assembly GCA_964603695.1). Lineage (GTDB taxonomy): Bacteria > Acidobacteriota > Blastocatellia > RBC074 > RBC074 > RBC074. Next base: position 7,033 of record CAZRXE010001640.1, on the reverse strand, counting down.
GTGCGCATGGCTTCCAGCCTGCGGACATGGCCTGAGCAATTGATGAAATCCAAGCGGCACGCCGCGAACGCCCGCAGGCTGTAAGCCGTGCGCACCCAGAGAATCGCCATGAACAACCTCGACCGCGCATTGCATGAACATTTCGGCTTTGAACAGTTTCGCCCCGACCAGCGCGAAGTGATCGAACACGTGCTGGCCGGTCGTCACACGCTGGCTGTGCTGCCAACCGGACGCGGCAAATCGCTGTGTTATCAATTGCCCGCGCAATTGCTGCCGGGGCTGACGCTGGTCATCTCGCCGTTGATTGCGCTGATGCAGGATCAAACCTCCGCGCTGGAACGGCGCGGCTTTCGCAACGTCACGAGTTTGAGCAGCGCACTTAGTCCGTCGGAAATGGGACGGCGGCTCGGCGAAATCGAAGGCGGGCAGCACAAGCTGGTTTATGTCGCGCCGGAACGTTTCGATTCGCCGCACTTTCAGCAGTTGGCAAAGCAAACGGAAATCTCGCTTGTGGTAATTGACGAAGCGCACTGCATCAGCCAATGGGGACACGACTTTCGCCCGCATTACCGCACCTTGCTGACGCGATTGCCCGAACTGCGCCGCGCAACGTTCCTGGCCGTGACGGCCACGGCCACGCCCGAAGTCCAAAACGACATTGCCGCCAATCTGGCGCTGCCCGCACTCGAACGAGTGATCGCCGATTTCGACCGCCCGAACCTGCATCTGGAAGTCATCAAAGCTGACGCTCGCGAAGAAAAAGACCGTCAACTGATTGAACTGCTCAAACGTGAAGTCGGCGCAGCCATCGTTTACGCCGCCACGCGCAAAGAAGCGGCGACGGCTCATCAACTGCTGCGCGACCGTGGCATTAACGCCGGTCTATATCACGCCGGATTGGACGCGCGGCAACGCTCCGCCGCGCAGCAACGCTTTTTGCAGGACGATTGCCGCGTAATGGTAGCGACGGTCGCCTTCGGCCTGGGCATAGACAAACCGAACGTACGCCGCGTTATCCATTACAACCTGCCGGGTTCGCTGGAAAACTATTACCAGGAAGCTGGGCGCGCTGGGCGCGACGGCGCGGCGGCTATTTGCACGCTGTTTTATTCGCAGCCGGACGTGCGCATCCAACGCTTCCTGCTCGAACAAACCTATCCGCAGCCGCAAGCCTTGCTGAAACTCTTCGACCTGCTGCGCGAAGCGCATCCGCTGGCCGTCGCCGCCGAAGACCTGGCCGTCGCCGGACGTTTGCCGGAAATAGCCGTCAACGCCGCACTGCAATCGCTTTATGAACAACAGCGCGTGCAACTGACGACGGAAGGCAAATACGTCCTGGCCAACGCCGATGAGCGCGAACCGAACTTCGATCTGCGCGCCTTGAACGAACGGCGTTGGCGCGCGAATGACCGGCTGAAAAAAATGATCGGCTACGCGCTGGAAGAGCGATGCCGTCGCGCGGCGATTCTCGATTACTTCGGCCAGCAATTCGCACCGCCCTGCCAAGCCTGCGATGTCTGCCATGCGCAAACTTCGCCGGTTGTTTCTTCGCCATCGGAAATTCGGCAAACGGAATTCGTCGCCAATGAAGCTTCAGACCGCACGGCGCGCATCATTCTGCAAACCGCTGCGGAGTTGAACGGAAAATTCGGGCGTTCGATTGTTTCCGCGCTGCTGGCCGGCAGCAAAAGCGAGCGCATTCAGGCCGCCAATCTCCACCACAATCCGCATTACGGCGCGCTGCAACTGCACACGGCCAAACACGTCACGCGCTGGATTGACGAACTCATCGAACAAAGCCTGTTGAAAGTCACCGCCGAAGAATACCCGCGATTGCTCATCACGCCGGAAGGGCAAGCGGCGCTGAAGGACTCATCGCTCATCGGGCTTTCGGGTTTTACGAAGGTCGAAAAGAGTGCCGAAGAAATCATCGCGCCGAACAAACCTGCGGAAACGCCCGCGCTGACTCCTGCCGCTAATTCATCGTTGATCGAACGCTTGAAACAATGGCGGCGCGAGAAAGCTGCTGCGATGAGCGTGCCGGCTTATGTCGTGCTGCATAACACGGTACTCGAAGCCATTGCTGCGCAATCGCCGCTGAGCGGCGAGGAACTGGCACAGATCAAAGGCATAGGCGCAAACAAACTGGAACAGTTCGGCGAGGAAATCGTCGCGCTGGTTCGGGAAGCCGCCGCGAGCGTGGCGGAAGAAAACGTCGCTTCAACTCATCGTTGGCAATTGCAAATCGAATTGTGGCGGCAGGGCGGCGTCAAGCCGGACGTGCGCGAGCTTTTGGCGTTGCTGCAAAACTGGCGTCAGCACGACGCGGCGGATTTGGTGACGGTCATCAATGCGCTGAAAGAGTTGAACATTGGCGCGGCGGCGGAAGTCCTGCCGGAAGTCTTGCGCGAAACAACGAACTGGCAGTTGATGGCGGCGATTTGCGAAGCAATGGGGCATTTCGGTTTGCGGGCAGCGACGCCTGCATTGACGGCGTTGCTGGATGACGACCGCATGAGCATTCGCCGCGCGGCGGTGCGTGCGCTCGGACGTTTGCGCGTCGGCGAGGCTTTGGCGAAGATGGAGTTCCTGAAGCAGTGTGACGCTTCGGAAAACGTCAAACTCGCGGCGGAAGCCGCAGCCTTCTTACTTGAGGAAACCAAGACTGGATAATTGATCTGAAACAAGTACTCGGCGCGGCTGACGAATTCAAGTTCTTCTTTACTGCAGTGTCTGTTTCCGAGCCGGGATGTCTGGTGTTCCGTGAAAATGTTATGTCTAAATCGGCTTCAGAAATTTTCATCGTTGATAACAGCGACTCCGACTGGAAAGTGCGGTCTTACCTTTCCGACTGGTGCGACCTGTCCAGCGCGATTGATATTGCCACGGGCTATTTTGAAATCGGCGCGCTGCTCAGCCTGAAGGAACAATGGCAAAAAGTGGATCGAATACGCATCCTGATGGGCGACGAAGTTTCGCTCAAAACGAAGCGCGCTTTTTCCGATGGCCTCCGCAAAGTCACGAATCGTCTGGACAACAGTCTGGAAAGCGAAAAAGTTCGGAATGATTTTCTGGAAGGCGTTCCCGCCATCGTCGAAGCCATCCGTTCCGGCAAAATTCAATGCCGTGTTTACCGCAAGGAAAAATTCCACGCCAAATGCTATCTGACGCACGGACGCGCCGCAGTCGTCGGTTCGTTCGGTTTGGTCGGCTCTTCCAACTTCACCTTTCCCGGCCTGAACGACAACGTGGAATTGAACGTCCAGATTCGCGGCGCTGACGTCCGCCTGCTTCAGGAATGGTATGAACGCCATTGGGAAGCCGCCGAGGATGTCACGCCGGGAATTTTGCGCGTGCTGGAGCGCCACGTTCAGCCAAGAACGCCATTTGAAATTTGGTTCAAGGCGCTTGATGAATACTTTCGCGGACGCGAACTGGAACCCGACGCCTGGGATGAACATCAATCAAAAGTCTTTTCGCTGCTAAGCAAGTATCAACAAGACGCTTATCGTAATTTGCTCAATATCGCCGGACGTAACGGCGGCGCTTTTCTTTGCGACGGTGTGGGACTTGGCAAAACATTCGTTGGCCTCATGCTAATAGAACGGCTGGTTTTTAAAGACGACAAACAGGTCGTGCTTTTCGCTCCCAAAGCCGCGCGCGAAGACGTTTGGGAACCGGTCTTGAATCGTTACCTGCCTGAAGTTTTCAGTGGATTCGTCAATCTGATTCGATACAACCATACCGATCTGCAACGTCAGGGAAAATTTCCCCGTGAAATCGAATTGACTCTCAAACAAGCTGACGCCGTCGTCATTGACGAAGCTCATCACTTCAGAAATCCCGGCATCAAGGGCGAAGGCATCAAACAGCCCTCGCGTTACCGAAAGCTTCAGGAATATTTGCGCGCCGGTGATCGCCCAAAACAGTTGTTTCTGCTGACAGCGACACCGGTCAATAACTCAATTCACGACTTCCGGCACATGGTCGAATTGTTCACGCAGGGCGATGACGCCTATTTTGCCAAAGACACGCACAATCTCGGCGTTCACAACCTGCGCTCGCATTTCATTCAGTTGGAAAAGCGAATCCTGGGCAAGCTGCCAAAAAGCTCTCAAGTTGATCTTGGCTTTGAAACCGAATTGATGGAAGCTGAAAAGACACTTCGCACCGACCCGGTTTTTGACACGTTGGTGGTTCAGCGCAGCCGCGCTTACGTCAAACAAAGCCAGCAACAACAAGGCGCGTCCGGCGCTTTGTTCCCGGAACGCGAAGCCCCGAAGGTTGCCGAATACAACTTGAAAGCCACTTATGGCGCGCTGCTCGAAAGCGTCCGCAAGGCATTTCATAAAGACAAACCGCTCTTTGTCCTGGGCGTTTATTACCCGTTGGCTTATTGGAAAGGCGACAAAGATCATCCAACCTATAAATCCTTTGACGAAGGTCGCCAAAAACAAGTCGTCACCTTGATCCGCACCTTGTTCCTGAAGCGATTTGAAAGCTCTGCTCGCGCTTTTGAAGGCTCCTGCCTGCGATTGCTGCAAAAGTTGTTCGCCTGGGTCACGGTTCACGCTGAATCCGAAGACGACCAGCGCCGCCTGGAGCGATGGAAGCGCAAACACGCCGAACTAATCGGCTACGTGCAAGCGCACCAGCATGAACTCTGGCCCGACGATGCCGAAGAAGATCAAGCCGAAGAGTTTCTGACCGAAGACATTCTCAACGCGGTCACTCGTCTTAATCCCGACCTGTTCAAAGTGGGCGCGATTCTGAACGACACTTTTGACGATCTGGAACAACTTGCTGAATTCCTGACCGAAGTCTCGAAGGTCAAACCCGAACGCGACGACAAACTCAAAGCCTTGATCAAATTGCTCAAAACCGATTCCGTTTTGAAAAAGCAGAAAGTAATTCTCTTCACTGAATTCGCCGACACCGCGCGTTATCTGGAACAGGAACTCGCGCGCGCCGGAATCGAAGGCATTTGCCGGATTGACGGCGGCAGCACGCAACGCCAACGCAGCGATGTCATTCGCCGCTTTGCGCCTTATTACAATGATTCCAGTTCTGCCCAGCTTGCCGCTGAAGGCAAACAGGAAATTCGCATTCTGATTGCCACCGACGTTTTGTCCGAAGGCTTGAACCTGCAAGACGCTACACGGCTGATTAACTACGACCTGCATTGGAATCCCGTCCGCTTGATGCAGCGCATCGGGCGCGTGGATCGCCGCATGAACCCGCAAGTCGAAGCGCGCATTCTGGCCGACCATCCCGAACAGAAAAAACTGCGCGGCCAAATCGCCTTCTGGAATTTCCTGCCTCCGAATGAACTCGACGAACTGCTGAGTTTGTTGAATCGCGTGACCAAAAAAACGCTGGTCATTTCGCGCACGCTGGGCATCGAAGGGCGCAAGCTGCTCACCCCCGATGACGAATTCGACCCGATCAAGGAATTGAACGAACAGTTTGACGGCACGATCTCCGAAACCGAACAGCTTCGTTTGGAATACAACCAACTGGTGACGGATTACCCCGAACTGGCCGCCGCGCTGCCCGATTTGCCGCTGAAGGTTTTTTCCGGCAAAGCATCGCCGAAAGCAGGCGTGCGCGCGGTTTTTTTCTGCTTCCGCATTCCGCGCCCCGCCCCTGACTCGCTCGACCCCGAAACGAATCAACCCCGTTGGAGCGATGCAGCCGGTGTCACCGTCTGGACTTGTTACGATCTGGAAGGCAAACAAGCATTGACCGAACCCGCCGCCATCGCCCGCTTCATTCGTTCAACGCCTGAAACTCCGCGTTCCTGCGCGCTCGACCGCAGCTTGCTGACCGAGATTCGCATGAAAGCGGAAAAACAACTGACCACGGAAATCCTGCGCCCGCTGCAAGCCCCGCCCGGCGTGACTCCCCTTTTGAAATGCTGGATGGAGGTTCATTAACGCATGTCTACAACTGCTGACCGGCTTCGCTCTCTGAAAACGTTTGAAGATTTGACGGGCTATCTGGAAGACGAACTTGGATGGGAACTGCAAGGTTACGATTTCGATCAACTGACATTTGAATACCAGCCGTCTGAACTTGGCCTGAAGGATGAAGACGCCGCCAAAGTGCGCCGCATTCACCAATTGCGCCCGCTCGAACCCGGCCAACCCTGGGGCATTTTCTTTGTTGAGTTCGAGAAGAAGAAATTGCCCGTCGTCGTGCTGCGTCGCATTCTCAGCCATCTGGTCATCAAAAAGCGCGCCGATGCCAATCGAGCAAAAGCCGCAGCCTGGCAGCCTGACGATCTGTTGTTCATCTCGGCCTTTGGCGATGAAACCGCCGCCGAGCGCGAAATCGCCTTCGCTCACTTTCATCAGGAAGCAGGCGATTTACCTACGTTGCGCGTGTTGGGTTGGGACGGCGGAGACACGCCGCTCAAACTCGATCACGTCGCGGCAACATTGAAAAGCAAACTGCATTGGCCGGACGATCCGAACGATCACGCGACCTGGCGCGAACAATGGTCCGGCGCGTTCCGACATCGTATTGGCCATACCATCCGTACTGCCGATGCCCTGGCGGAAAAGCTTGCCGAACTTGCTCGCGGCATACGCGAGGCCGCACAAACAATGATTCGGCACGAAACCGAGAGAGGCCCGCTTCGCCGTCTTCACAAAGCTTTCCAAACCGCACTGATTCACGACCTGACCGAAGCCGATTTCGCCGACACTTACGCCCAAACCATCACTTACGGGTTGCTGACTGCCGCCATCTCCCGCACTGATATGAGAGACGGGCGTTACGGAACCGCGCTCATCGCCGAAAACGTCGCCGACATCGTCCCCGTCACCAATCCGTTTTTGAAAGAGATGCTGCAAACCTTTTTGAAGCTCGGCGGACGCAAAGGAGGGATTGATTTCGACGAACTTGGCATTCAGGACGTGGTTGATTTGCTGCGCGGAGATTCCACTGACCTACCCGCTATCCTGCGCGATTTCGGCAACCGGACGCGCGGCGAAGACCCGGTCATTCACTTTTACGAACACTTCCTCGC
>CAZRXE010001639.1:0-16574 GCA_964603695.1 uncultured Heliomicrobium sp. | reverse complement strand
TCACCGGCAGCAAGAAATCCGACAACAACACAATGACAAAAACCCATCTGTGTTCATCCGTGTTTAGCCTTGTTTATTCTTGATCCTTTTGCGACCGCGGCCGCACTCAAATGCAATTGACTATAAAAGAGAATGGCACTTGGCCAAGGTCTGGCTGTACAAACAACTTGGTCGCCCGGCTCGGTGAGCGAACCTATCAAAACGATTTTGTCGCCTTATTTAGCGGTTTCGGTGATTGCTTGATTGGCGCGCTTTCCGAAGATTTCGCTGATGCGGCAGTGGAAACCGGGCAGAAGCTCCGGGCTGGTCAATTCGGCGTCCTCCGGCAGATTTCTGATTTGCGTGGGCGAGTTGTAAATGCTGATACTGCGTTGTTCCAGGGAGACCAGCCAGACTTCGCGGACGCCGGCGGCAAAATCGGAGGAATTGCATTACTCTGCGCGGCGGATTGCCCGGTCACTTTGTTCTCGCAATTCATCCAGTGCATGCTGCAACCGTTGCCGATGTTGGTCGTCATTTCCTTCATTTTCCGGCACGTAGATTCGTTCGCCGATGACGACGACCGCGCGGGCGAAAGGTTTGGGAATTTCGATCCGATCCCAACTCGGCAAGCGCCAGCAACGATCCAGCGAAATCGAAAACGGAAGAATGGCGGTGTTGGCTTTGGCGGCCAACAGCAATGCACCGGGTTTGGCTTCGTAAATCGGGCCGCGCGGGCCGTCCACTGTGAAGGCTGCGCTTTTGCCGGCGCGAACGGCGCGAATCATTTGAATCAAACCGGCGCGCGCGCCGCGCGTCGAACTGCCTTTGGCCGTTCCGTAACCGAAGCGTTGGATAAACCGCGCGATGTATTCCGAATCGAAGCTTTGCGAAGACATCACCACAATGCCGCGTCGCCGCCAGAAATAAGTCGCAGTCGGAATGCGGTTGTGCCAGAAGCAATAGATCAGCGGTTCGTCTTCGGTGTGATTTTCGCCGCCGATGATCTCAAACTTCACCGTTACGCAGATGGCTCGAATCAGCCAGTGCAGCAGCAAGCCCGCCAGCCGAATAATCAGGCGTTGTTTGAAAGTGTATTGATCGAGTTTGGCGAAGGAATAGAACTTCTCGTCCTGGGATTCGACGGACGCTGCCGGGCGCGGTTCTTCGTTGTGCGTGGTTGTCATGGTCGCAAAGGGTTGGGGGCCGTCGGGTCTTCAGAAAAAATGTAGCGCAGGTTTTCCAGGCGTGCGCGTGCTTCCGGCAAAAGACATTTGGTTCCAACGTAGAGTCGCTCAAATCGCTCCCGCTCAGGTTGGAAAACTTGCGCTACATTTCTTTTTCCTGACAGCCATCAGCTTCTGGTTAGTTGACGGTACTTTATCCGATGCGGTTGATCGGCAGCCGCGCCCAGACGGGTCTTGCGGTCGGCGTCGTATTCGGAATAGTTGCCGTCGAACCAGACGACTTTCGAATCGCCTTCAAAGGCCAGAATGTGCGTGGCGATGCGATCCAGAAACCAACGGTCGTGGCTGATGACGACGGCGCATCCGGCGAAGTTTTCCAGAGCTTCTTCCAGCGCCCGCATAGTGTTCACGTCCAGGTCGTTAGTCGGTTCGTCCAGCAGCAAAACGTTCGCGCCGGATTTGAGCATCTTCGCCAAGTGAACGCGGTTGCGTTCGCCGCCTGAGAGCAGGCCGACTTTCTTTTGCTGATCCGAGCCGTTGAAGTTCAACCGCGAAACATAGGCGCGCGAATTGACCAGCTTCGAGCCGAGTTGAATCTGATCTTGCCCGTCGGAGATTTCTTCCCAAATGGTTTTGTCCGGGTCGAGCGTGCGCGATTGATCCACGTAGCCGAGTTGCACTGTCGCGCCGGTTTTGAAAGTGCCGTTGTCGGCGTTTTCCTGGCCGGTGATGAGTTTGAAGAGCGTTGTCTTCCCTGCACCGTTCGGGCCGATGACGCCGACGATGCCGCCCGGCGGCAAGGCGAATTCCAGATTTTCAAACAACAGCCGGTCGCCGAAGCCTTTGCTGACATTTTGAGCTTCGATCACCACATCGCCCAGGCGCGGCCCCGGCGGAATGTAGAGTTCAAGTTCGGCGGATTGTTTGTCGGCTTCCTGTTTGAGCAAGTCTTCATAAGCCTTAATGCGGGCCTTGCTCTTGGCGTGACGCGCTTTCGGAGCCATCCGCACCCATTCGAGTTCGCGTTCGAGGGTTTTCTGGCGCTGCGATTCGGCGCGCTCTTCCTTGCGCAGGCGTTCCTGTTTTTGTTCCAGCCACGAAGTGTAGTTGCCTTTCCACGGAATGCCCTGTCCGCGATCCAGTTCCAGAATCCAGCCGGCGACGTTGTCCAGAAAGTAGCGGTCGTGCGTGACGGCGATGACCGTGCCTTCGTATTTTTGCAGGTGTTGTTCCAGCCAGCCTACGGTTTCGGCGTCCAAGTGGTTGGTCGGTTCGTCCAGCAACAGCACGTCCGGTTTTTTCAGCAGCAGGCGACAGAGCGCGACACGGCGGCGTTCTCCGCCCGACAGCACCTTGATCGGCGTGTCGCCCGAGGGACAGCGCAGCGCGTCCATGGCCATTTCCAAACGGCTGTCCAAATCCCAACCGCCCAGCGCGTCCAGTTTTTCCTGAACTTCGCCTTGCCGTTCGAGCAGCTTGTTCATCGCGTCGTCGTCCATCGGCTCGGCGAACTTATTGTTGATTTCGTCGAACTCCTTGAGCAGATCAACGACTTCCTGCACGCCTTCTTCGACTATGTCGCGGACGGTTTTCGTCTCATCGAGTTTCGGCTCCTGTTCCAGATAGCCGACGCTGTAGCCGGGCGAGATGGCGATTTCGCCCTGAAAATCCTTGTCCACGCCGGCCAGAATGCGCAGCAACGATGATTTGCCGGAGCCGTTCAAGCCCAGCACGCCGATCTTAGCGCCATAAAAGTAACCGAGGTAAATATCCTTGAGGACAGCTTTCTTGTCATAAAACTTGCTGGCCCCGACCATCGAATAAATGACTTTGTCAGGTTGTTGACTCATTGTTTTTGCTTTGTTTGAAAGATGTGCTGTTAAGGCTGGAATCTTGTCGCAGGCATCGGCAAATGGCAAGGATGGCTTCCTGAGTCAGGTAGAGACGCAAAATTTTGCGTCTCTACCTTCTCCAAAAAGTGTTACGGCGCGAAATAGCCCGACACGTCAATCACCAGATCCGTCGTGAAGCGCGCGTAGATTTTGAATGCTCCGTCACCACCGCCCAGGCCGACGGTGAAGTGGCGATTGAAAACCTGCCCCGTCGAAAAGTTCGAGGTGGCGATGGTCGGTCGCGCGGAATCGCTCGGCCAGAAGGTCAGGAAACCGCCGTTGGGATTAACTACCGTTGCGTTGCCGACCACGCCCAGCGCGGTCGGCGCAATCGTTTCGCCATTGCATAGGCCGCGCGCGGGTTGCAACCTTTCGGTGTCGCCCGGAATGGGCGTGCCAGGCGTGTAACAGCCGGTCAAGCCGTTGCGCGTTTCCAGCAGGCGGACGGGTTTCGGCAGCGACGTGAACAGCAATCCCACGCCGTTGGAGTCCAGGGCTTCGGTGCTGTAATAGCCCAGCACGTCAACCACCAACTCGGTTTGCGAGGTCGGGTACATCTTGAATTCACCCGTCGGCGACAGCCCTACGGTGAAGGGCGCATTCATGACCTGGCCAGGCAGGTAATTGGAACTCGCCACCAGCGGGCGCGTCGCATCCGCCGGAAACAGCGTCAGGAATTGCGCGCCGTTTCCAGCCGGATTGACCGTGGTGGCATTGCCGACGATGGCGCGCGCAGTGTTGGGAATGGTCACGTCGGCGCAGGTTCCTCGCGCTTGCAACGGCGTTTCCGTGTTGCCCGGAAGCGGTACGCCTGGCGCATTGCATCCACTGAATCCCGCGCGCGTTTCCAGCAAACGGATCGGCGTGGGCAGCGGATGGAAATACAGGGCGTTCGAACCGGGCGGCGCGAAATAGCCTGTCACGTCCACCACCACGTCCGTGTTCGAGGTGACGAAAATATTGAACGCACCCGCATCCGGGCCGGTAGCGCCCAGACCGACGGTGAAGACATTGTTCAGATTTTCGTTCGGGCCGAAGTTGGAATTGGCCACCAGCGGTTGTGCGACATCGCTGGGATAAAGAGTCAGAAATCCGCCGCCCGACAGCACAGTGGTGATGTTGCCGGTGATGGCTTGCGCTTCAACGGGCAGCCCGCAGAATCCGCGCGCCGGTTGCTTGCGCGCGGTGTTGCCCTGAATTTGCGCGTTGGGTTGCGAACAGGCGTTGGGACTGGCACCCGCGCGCGTATCCAGCAGTCGCACGGGCGTGGGCAACGGATAGAACATTAGTCCCGCGCCGCTAATGACGACGGTGTATTCGCGCGTGCCGGTGCAACCATTGGCGTCTGTGGAGCGCACGGTGAAAACGAAAACACCGGTTCCGGTCGGCGTGCCTGTCAGCGCGCCCGCACTGCTCAGGTTCAGGCCGTCTGGCAGACTTCCCGCGCTGACGGCAAAGCTGTAAGACGCTGTGCCGCCGCTCGCCGTCAGGGTTTGATTGTAGGCCGCCCCCACGAATCCGCTGGCCAACGCAGCGGGATTGACCGTGATTGTGCCACAGGCGGGATTGATCGTTAGCGTGTAAGCCCGCGTTCCGATGCAACCGCCAGCGTCCGTGGCCTGCGCGGTGAAGTTGAATGTGCCGAACACCGTTGGCGTGCCATCCAAAACGCCTGTTGTTGGATTGAGAGACAAACCGGTGGGTAGCGTACCCACGCTGATGCTCCAGGCAACCGCGCCGGTAGTATTCGTGGCCGCCAACGTTTGCGAATACGCCTCCCCGGAAGTCACGTTCGGCAGCGTCGCCGGATTGACCGTGATGGCGGCGCAGGGGGCGACTTCCAGCGTGTAATCGCGAACACCGGAACAGGAGCCGAATCCGCTGGCCGTGACGCGGAAACTGAATGTGCCCGATTGCATAGCGACGCCGGAAATAACGCCTGTCGAAGGATTGAGCGTCAGCCCGTTGGGCAAGGAACCGTTCGAGAGCGCGAAGCTGTAACTGCCCGGCGGCGAAGGCACGAGGGTTTGACTGTAAGCCACGCCGGGTTGCACGTTGGGCAAGGTTGTCGGTATCAGGCTGATGGTCGGACAGCCGATCACCAGCGAATATTCGCGGGTTCCGGTGCAGCCGCCGAAGCCCGCCGCCTGAATGGTGAAGTTGAATGTGCCTGTCGTCGCTGGAGTGCCTTCGAGCAGGCCAGTGGTTGCATTCAACGACAGACCTGCGGGCAGCACGCCCGCCGTGACCGTGAAGGAATAATTGCCTCCGGCAGGCAAGGCCGAAATCGTTTGCGTGAAGAGCAGCCCGGCCTGCGTCGGCGGCAAGGTGACGGGATTGACGCTGATGCTTCCGCAGCCGATATTCAACGTGTATTGCTGCGTTCCCACGCAGCCGTTGATGTCCGTGGCCTTGACCGTGAAGGTGAAATCACCGCTCGCTGTCGGAGTGCCGGAAATGACTCCGCCCGACGAAAGCGAAATGCCGGCGGGCAGCGCGCCCGAAATCAGCGCGAAGCTATAAGGCACGGTTCCGCCCGTCGCCGCCAGCGTGGCCGCCGAATAAGTCTGTCCGGTCAAGCCGGCGACCAGCGATCCCGGCGAAATGCCGATTGCCGGGCAGACGACCGAAAGGGTATAGGCTTGCGTGCCTGTGCAGCCGTTGTTGTCGGTGGCTTTGACCGTGAAGGTGAAATTTCCGCCCGCCATCGGCGTGCCGGAAATGACACCCGTCGTGGACAGATTTAATCCGTTGGGCAATGCGCCCGCGCTTATCGAAAAGCTGTAAGGCGTGGCACCGCCTGTCGCGGACAGCGTGGTTCCGGGATAAGGCGTGCCGATGGAACCGCCGCCAGGCAACGTCGGCGGCGTGATGGCGATGGCCGGGCAGTTGTTGCCGAGTGTGCAGACGCTGGCGGTTCCAGCGTTGGCGATGGTCACGGAATCAATGAACCATCCGGTTTCAGAAACGCTGCTGTCATCGCCTTCGCGCCAGCGCAGCAGGACGTTATTGCCGGCCAACGACGCCAGACTGGCCGTCACTTGCGTCATAGCACCGACGGTTCCGCCGCTCCAGGCGCGCAATCCGGCAATCGGATTGCTGAATGAGGTGCTGATGGTGGCGTTGAATCCGCCCGCAGTAAAAGCCGCGTCCGGCATCACAGTCCAGGTCGCGCCGCCGTCGGTTGAAAATTCCAGCGTGCCGCCGTCATAGAAGATCGTCCCTCCCGCGTTGGTTTCAAATCTGAACGTGTGCCAAAAACTCAGCGTCGTATTGGCATTGGCGGCGAACACTGGCGAAACCAACACTCGATGCGAAACAAAGTCCTGACTGGCCGAAAACCAGGAATGCGTGGGCGTTTGCGATTGCGATGTGGACCAGACCCAATCCACGCCGCCGATGAGCGCCTGATGCGTCCAGCCTGGATTGTCGAATCCGCCGCCGCCGAGCGCGCCTTCAAAAGTCTCTGTCAAGGTTCCTTGCACCACCGGGCCAGTCGGCGTGCCGCTTCTTTCAACACTGTTGGTTTCCACAGCCAGATTTGAACCGTCCACGGCGCGCACCACGTAAAAGTAAGGCACGCCGTTCAGCAGATTGTCGCCGTCCATGTAATTGAGGCCGTTGACAGTGGCAATCAGGTTTCCAGCGCCGGGCGTGAAGCCGCTGGTCGTCGAACGGTAAATCCTGTAACTGACAGGTCCAGCGCAACCGGGCGTGGCCGCCGTCCAGGATAAATTCAAACGACAGGTCGCCTCCGCCGCGTTGGTAACGGCGGCCACTCCGGCGAAGGACGGCGGCAGCGTGCAAGCGCCAGTGGCCAGCACCGTGCTGCAAGCCGAAGGCGCGGATTCGCAATTGCCGGTAGCGTCCGCGCCGGTCACGCGATAGGCGTAACTGGTGCCGCCGGAAACCGTCGTGTCCACGTAATTCGTGGCAGCGACGTTCGCGGCAATCAGCGTGAATGCGCCTGGCGATTGGCAGGTTCCGAGGGCGCGATAAACGTTGTATGTCGTGGATCCGGGCGCACCGTTCGTCCAGTTGATGGTGACTTGATTGTTGGCGGTTGCGGCGGCATTCGTTCCGGCAGGGGTGCCCGGCGGAGTGCAAAGCGGGTCGTTGATTTTGGCCGTCCAGATTTCCTCGCGCGCGGCGTTGCGGCGATCCGTCCAGGAAGGGAACAACACGCCCGCATACGCCGACAAGCCGTTGTAATCGCCGAATTGATTGCCGGCATTGGCTCCGGCGCTGGTTTCGTCGGTGTCCGCGCTGGTCACACGTTCGGCGGCTGACCAAGTAACGCCGTCGTCGAAGGAATGCTGATAATAGACGTGAACCTTCAGTCGCCCGGCGTCGCCGACCGTGTCGTAATACATAATGCCTACGGCACCTGTGGTTTCGTCCACCGCCAGCCATTGGTTGAATTGATCGTTCGACCCCGCTTGATTGTTGATTTTGATCGGCGCTGACCAGGTTGCTCCGCCGTCGGTCGAGCGCGAAAACCAGACGCGCGTTTTGCAGGTGGATGCGGCATTACTGCCCGGTTCATTGGCGGCGGAGGTGCAGCCGCCGTCGCCGCTCAAATCCGTCCATGAAGCGTAGACCAGATTTTTAGTCGCGTTTTTGTAAGCGCCGCCGGAAACGTAAATCAGCGCGCGGCGGTTGTTGAAGGACGGTACGCCGATGTCGAAGCCGTCGAAGGTGGTCGCCACTTGCACCGGCGTGCCGTAAGTTTCGCCGCCATCCGTGGATTTGGTGACAAAGATGCGGCGATTGCCGGTGGTCGGCCAAAAACCGAAAACATCGCCCGCGCTGTTGGTTTTCACATCCGCGCCGATGGCCGTGCCGGAGCTTTCCGCACCGCTGACTTGAATCGGCGTGGGCAGCCAGGAACCACCGGCACCCGCCGTCCGGCGATTCATAAAAGCAGGCGTGCCGTTATGCCAGATGGCGTATTGGCGATTGAAAAATGGAGAACTCTGGCTGTGATCCACCCAGACCATTTGTTTATCCACGTCCGTTTGCGATCCTGAAGGCGTGGCCTCCAGCGACCAACTCACGCCGTTGTCGGTTGACACGTAATTGCGCAACCGCAGCGTGGCGCTAATGATGCCGAGCGTGGACGACCAGGCACGCCCGTCCGAAGTCCAGTCCACTGTCGGATCGGAATGCGAGGTGTCCGGGCTGGTCAACGGCAATAGCGTTTGTCCCCAATTCGCGCCGCTGTCGGTGGAAAAGAAAATCGCTTGTTGTCCGTCCGATTGAATGTTGTTTGAAGCGGAAAGGATTTTGGTCGGATCGAAAAAGTTGATGCGAATGTCTGATTCGCTGCGGGCGGCGGTTTGCAGCCCGGAAATACGCTGTTCGCCGCTGATGGTAGCTTCCGGCGCGAAAAGTCCTTCCAGCTTTCGTTCCAATTCGGTTTCTTCTCGTTCGCCGTCGCGCAATTTGACCGGCGGCACGCCGCGACCGGGCTTCAATTCCTGATGCCACATCATCCATTCAACGACTTCCTTCAAGACCAGCGGATAACCGCCCGTCGGATCGGAAGCCAGATAAGGAACCTCCGGATGCGCCTTGCGCCACCACACACGCGCCCAGGGCGGCAGCCCGCGCTTGTCCGTGGACTCATCCACCCGTAGCAGCGCAAAATCCTGATTATTCCGAATCAGTCGTTCGAGCGCGGTTCCCGGCCTGACGCCAGACTTTTGCAACTGTTCGGCCAGCGACGGCCAGGGAGAAATCGGGCCTTGCTGAACAGGAGCGGCTTTGGTCACCAGGCCGGCCAAGAGCTTTCCGGCTTGTGTGCGCGAAGTGAGTAAAAAGAACGAGACTAAAGACACGAATAAGATCGTCAGCAAAATGAATATTTTATTTTTCAACACAGGTCTCCTTTTCCGCATAAAACGGGGTTAGGCGTTCGGAAAACCGACGGCGATGCCGGAACATAATTCAAACCGTTCGGCGAGTTCATCAAAAAGAATTTGTGAGGCAGTAATTGAATGAGCAAATCATTCCGGCGAACGCCGGCCAGCGAATGTCCGGCATATTATTCCGTGACCGCGAAACCGGTCAATGCAGCTTTTGGACAATTTCGAGAAGCTTGCTTTTGCCACATGCGGGTGGAATGATCCCGGTCATGCGAAAGGTATGTGTACTGTTTTTCGTGGTTTGTTTGCCGGCCGCTTTGCTGTCGGCCTGCGCCGCGCCGGGACAGATTGCCGGCAACATGCCGCAGGGGCAATCCGCCGCTTATCCGCCGGTAATAGAGGATTCGCCCATGCGCCAACAAGCCGCTGCGCAAGCCTGGACGAGATTTCTGGCTGATTGGCGATTGCCCGAAACCGCGCCGGACTTGATGCCCGTCACTCACACGCCGCGCGGTTTGCCCGCCGGTCTGGCTGGTCGCGTCAATCTCAACACCAAACCAGGCAAATTCGGCGAACTCGAGTTAAAAGAAGCCCTGCGCCTGTTCATCGAACGTTCCGGCGGCCTGCTTTCCGGTTCCGAACCGGGCGTGGCCCTGGGGCCAAAAGACCTTTCGCTACTCAGCTTCGCCGGCGAAGGAAACTTTTACCGCGCCACTTTTCGGCAAATGAGCTACCCATTCCACATCGCTGAAAATTACGGCGAGTTGCGCTTCGTCATCGGCAAGACCGGCGATTTGCTGCAATTGAGCAGCAGTCTGTTGCCGGATGTCAGCCTGCCCGCGCGCGCCGAAGTCAAACCCGAAACCGTCGCCGAACGCCTGCTGAATCGCGAATTCACCTACACTACGATCCCTGGCCGTCCGCAAAGCTTCCGCGCCACGCAGCGCGAAGACATTCGCGTCGGCAATCTGATTGTGTATCCAAAGTTGATCGGCAATCGGCTGGAAATTCATCTGGCCTACCCCGCGATAGTCGGCAACAGCCAAAGTTGGACGGTCTATGTGGATGCCGTCAATGGCGAGGAACTAGGTGTTATGCAGAACGTCAAGTCGTAACTCGAAGGGGAAAGGAAGACTGGGAGATGGGGAGATGGGGAGATGGAGAGACATAGTGCTTTCCATCGTCCCCCCATCTCCCCATCTCCCCCTCTCCCCATCCCCTCCGCGTCGTACCAGCACGAAGTTATCCACCACGAAATTGCTGCGGACGTATCGGTTCTGATTGCCCACGGCGTAAATCGTGACGGGAACGTTGCCGTCGGTGACGGTGAAATTGAGACTCAGGCGTGTGCGTGCGCCAGCGGGAGATTGCGTCGAAGCGCCGGGCGCGCCTGTGTTGAACACCACGCCGAGCGTGGCCACAGTGCCGATGCTGGGAACGACATTCGCGCTCAAGGTGTAATTGCCCGCAGGCAGCTTGATGTCTTGCGCGCAGTAATCAGCCAGCCGCCGTCCGTTGGCCTGGAACTTCAAGGCGTATTGCCCATCGCTGACCAGTTCCGCATCCGTCACCATCGAAGCTCCGCCGCCTTCAAAGTAAATCGTAAACAGCCGCCAGCCGCTGGTGTCGCCTGTTTCAAAACTCGGATTGACGATGACGTCGAGCGTGCCGCCGCCCGGCGTGGGCGTCGGAGTTGGCGTCGGTGTCGGTGTCGGTGTCGGCGTCGGCGTTGGCGTCGGCGTTGCTGTCGGAGTTGGTGTCGGCGTTGGCGTTGGTGTCGGAGTCGGCGTTGCCGTTGGAGTTGGCGTCGGCGTCGGGCTGGGGCGAGGAATGCGCGCTCCGATCATACGAATGGTGTGCGTGAAGTAATCGCTGACGAAAATATTGCCTTTGGAATCCACCGCCGCCGCGCCCGGACGCACGAAAGAAGCTTGCAGCGCGGGGCCGTCCACATTGTCTTCCGTGCCGTTGCCGGCAATGGTGGAGACGACTTTGGCCTTCATATCAAGTTTGCGAATCTGCGCGTTGTGCCAGTCGGCGATAATCATGTCGCCGTTGCGGTCGCGGGCGATGCCAGTGGCGAAAAAGAACGAAGCTTGCAGCGCCGGGCCGTCTTTCAAACTGCCGCCGCCGGCGATGGTCGTCACATTGCCGTCGGGCGTCACCTGCCGAATGCGGCTGTTGAAGAAATCGGCGATAACCAGATTGCCCTGCAAATCAAAAGTCGCCTGAGGAGCCGCGCCCGTGAAGCTGAAAGCGGCAGCGGAACCTTGCCCGTCGGCGAAATCGTTGTAACTGCCCGCGACGGTCGAAACATACCGGAAGCGATCAATCTTGCGCACCAGATTCGTGCCCGAATCCAGCACATAAACATTGCCGTCGTTATCCACCGCCACGCTGGAAGGATTGGCAAAGCGCGCCGTGCCGCCTGATCCGTTCAGCGAACCGTACTGCCCGCTGCCGGCCAGCGTAGTCACAGTGCCGCTGATGGAAATCATCCGAATGCGATTGTTGCCGTAATCGGCGACGATAATGTTGCCGTCTTTATCAAGCGCCACGCCCGCCGGCCCGAAAAACTTCGCCAGCGAAACAGGGCCGTTCAAAAAACCGCCGCCGACGCCCGCAATAGTCGTCACGCGACCTTCGGGATCAACTTTGCGAATGCGGTGATTGCGAAAATCCGCGACGATCAGGTTGTCGTCCTTATCAATCGTCATGCCCAGCGGCGCATTGAATCGCGCCGTCACTCCCTGCCCATCGGAAAACCCCGCTGCAAATCCCAGCCCGGCAAAGGTGCTGACATACAAACCGCTTTGCGCCGTACTCGGACGCGCGGTGAACAAGGAAGAGAGAAGAATCGCCAACGCCAGAACGATAATGGTGCGGAAGGTCAGGCTACGGGTAACGAACGAACTGAAAAATTTCATTGAATAAGCTCCTTCTGGAAATTACGTGAGGAAAGCGCCAGGTTGTAAAACTCGCTCGCCGAAGGTTGTGGGGAGTGCGGCGGCGAGCAAAACGCGGAGAGTATAGCATCCGGTAACGACTCGTTTGGAAATGCCTCAGATTGCCTTTTCTAATCTACCGGTTGCTTGGCTGTGGCGAATCAAAAAATTTAGACCTGTGCGGCGAGTCAGTACCAAGAGCGATATTGACTCGCCGCGCACAATCAGGGAACCCAGATCAGATAGATCAAATAACAGATCAGCCCGCCGACCACGGCCAGAATCAGCCCGCTGAACCGGCGACGTTTGACGAACCAGATCAGCACCATTCCGGTCAGTGAAACCAGCGTCATCAGCACTGCCGAAGCATCAATTATGAATGACCACGAACGCCCTGAATCGCGGCCTTTGTGCAGATCGTTAATGACAGCCACAAAGCCCATGCGCGTTTCAGTCAGTTCGTATTCGCCGTTGTCGCGATTAATGAAGGTGTCGGCAGCGTAGCCAGGCCCTTTGAAGGAAACATTGCATTGCGCGTCATCCACGCGAAAGTCCGTCAACGCACCTTTGATGCCGTGCGTGCGACGCAGAAATTCGACGACTTCCAGCTTGTTCACGGCGTTGGCGTCGGCAGCATCAGCCGCTTTCACCCACTTCAATTCGATGCGGCCTTTTTGCTGCACGGATTTCGGTTCGCCGCTGAACCATTCCGCGTGGTTAAGCGTCAGCCCCGTCACCGCGAAAAAAAACAGGATGGCGAAGCTGACCATCGAAAGATAAATGTGCAGCCAGCGCGAGGCCGACGCGACCTGGCGGCGGCGAACCTGATGCGCGTGCGTGGCGGCGGACGGCGCAGGTTTGGAAGCCGCGCCGCTTGCCGGCTTAGCGGCCGGCAGTTCGTTTGCGGTAGTCGAGGGAAGCGGATGTGATTTCGACATTGCCTGGAAGATTGATTTGTTTGGGAACGCCCGAGAAATCCATCTCCTGGCGAATCAGTTGATAAGTGCCGTGTTCGCGTGCGGCTTCGATCAGAACGGTGTATTTGCCGGGTTTGACCAGCTTGCCCTTGTCGTCCTTGCCGTCCCATTTCAGCGTGTATTTGCCGGGCGAGCGTGTGGCGCTGGAAACCGAACTGGTGATGTCCGTGCCTTCGGCCATCGCGCGCAGCCGGTCGCCGCGATACCAGGATTTCAGATCGGGCAGCCAACGCGCCTTGTCGAACCACAGCGCGACGGTGCGCACGGGGAATTTGTCTTTGTCTTCAATCCAGACAGCGACAAATGGACGGCGCGCGCGCTGCGCTTCCAGATGCGCCAGTTCCAGATTGATGACCAGTTCAAAAGAAGCGTCAAACGTTTGTATGCCAGGAACGACAGCGGCAGCGGCAGCTTTGCGCGGAGCTTCCAGCGCGTTCCAGCCGCGACTGGCAAACTGCTCACCGTCTTTGGCAACGAGCAAACATTCCACACCTGGCAGCGAAGCGGCCAGCTCTAAACTCTCTTCCGGCTTCAGCACGCAAAAGCTCGTCGCCAGCGCGCCCGCGTCTGCGGCGTTCGGCGCAACGACAGTGGCGCTGATGACGTGATCCACCGGCTGCGCGGTGCGCGGGTCAACGATGTGCGAATACCAGCGGTCGCCGATTTGCACGCCGCGCCGGTAATTGCCGCTGGTGGCCACGGCGCGATTGCGTATCAAGACTTTCGTCATCGGATCGCTGTTTTCGGCGTCGGATTTCGGATCGGCAATCGCCACAGGCTCTGTCAACTGGCCGCGAACCACCAGATCACCGCCGATGTTGACCACAGCGCCTCGAAGCTGCGCGGCCTTCATCGCCGCGTCCGCCGCGCGGCTGACGATGTAACTTTTGGCGAATGAATTCAGCGCCAGCGGCGCATTGCTCAATCGCGTGGCAGTGCGAGTAGTGGCGTTCAATGTCCAATGCGTTTGCCGCGCGGTCTCGGCGGCGGCGGCCAATTCGTTCGCGGAAGGCAGTTGCTGTTTGGCGGCGGCGGCTTTCCAGACGCGGCTGACGACTTCCGCCGAGGGATTCAACGCGCCGCCGGTGCGTCCGCGCCATTGATCGAACAGGCTCAGCACCTCGAACAATTCCGGCGAAACAGCGACGGTCTGTTGCGACGTTTTCATCCAGCGACTGAATTCGCTGCCGGGGTCGTAGGCGCTCAGGATTTTCGCTTCGCGGTCAATTTCGGCCAGCGCCGCCGCTTCAGCGCGTTCGGCCTCGGCCAGTGACGAGGCGACGAACTTCAATTCCAACGAAGTCCCCAAAACGTTTTCGTGGTGAAAGGTGAATTGGCGTTCGCCTTTGGCCGACGAAGATCGATCGCCCAGGCAACACACAAAGAGCAGGACTCCCAGCAAGGAGATTAAAAAGAGTTTCATAACAGTCTTTAGTCCTTTTGAATTGATGATAGGTATGAAGATCGAAGCGGGAAAAGAGTTCAGAGGGGAGCCGAACTCTTTGTTTGAACCCGGCTTATGGACGCTGGCGTTGATTGCGCTCTTCTCCGTCGCGTCCGCCGGGGCGACCAGGGCCGAAACCGCCACCTTGCGATTCAAAGAAAACTTTCATTTCTTCTTTGGTCAGAAATCCGTCTTTATTGGCGTCCGCGCGTTCCAGCATCGCTTGCATGCGTTCCGGCAATTCGTCCTTTGAAAGCTTGCCGTCGTTGTTTTTGTCGTTTTCCTCGAACAGGTGATTGATCATTTCTTCGGGATTGCGACCGCCGCCGGGCCCGCGTCTGCCGCCGAAGTTCGGACGAACTTCTTCTTCGGTCAGATTGCCGTCATTATTCTTGTCTAGTTTTCTCAGGGCTGCGGGAGCGTTGTTGAGTTCAGCGTCGGAAATCGTGCCGTCGCCGTCCTCGTCCAATGCCGCCGTTGAGGGAGTACGCATTCCGCCTGGGCCGCCGGGGCCAAAACCTTCCGGTCTGCCGCCGCGTTCGCCCCGCTCTTCGCCGGGGCGTCCTCTACCAAAACCTGGGCCGGCATTGCCGCGCGTCTCCGCCGAAGCTTTCAGTTCTTCACGCGTCAGCAGGCTGTCTTTATTGGCGTCAGCGCGTTCAAACAGACCTTGCATACGTTCCGGCACTTCTTCTTTCGATAATTGCCCGTCGCCGTTGCGGTCGAACTCCATCAAGGTTTTGACCATATCATCGGCAGAGCCGGCAGAATCCCTGCCGGGGCCGCGTACGCCGGGGCCGCCTGGACCACCGGGAAAGTTCGGGCGCAATTCGTCTTCGGTCAGCTTGCCGTCGTTGTTTTTGTCCAGCTTGCGTAGCGCCGCCGTGGCGTTGTCGAGTTCCGACGCGGAAATCGCGCCGTCGCTATTGGTGTCCAGCGCCGACAGCACGCGGTCGAAACGCATAAAGCCGCCTTCCGGCCCGCCCGGCCTTTGAGCCTGCGCCGTGACCGCCAATACAGGCAACGCCGACAGACCCGTCAACACCATTACCAGCGCCCAAAAATGTCTTTTCATGTGTACCTCGTTGTTTGAAAGTTCTCAGCATTTCTCCCGCGCTTCCGAAGAAGGAGTTGGCGTCTTCGAACTCAGCCGACTGTGACCGAACCGCGTTGATTGGGAGTTTGTGTACAGCAGTAAGGCGAGCGGTGAACGCTGGAGGTTTCAAAAAAGAATTCGCCCGCGACGGCAGCACTGGCATCGCGGGCGATCATTGGCGGGATCAAATTCAGGTTTACGGAAGCAGCAACACCTTGCCGGTGGTTTGGCGGCCTTCCAATTGGCGGTGCGCTTCGGCGGCGTCGGCAAGCGGAAAGATCTTCTCGATGCGCAGCTTCAATTCGCCTGCGTTGATCCAGTCGAACAATTCGCCCGCGCGCCAAAGCAGTTCCTCGCGCGTGGCGGCGTAATGCGCCAGGCTGGGCCGCGTCAAAAACAGCGAACCTTTCTGCGCCAGCAAGGCCGGATCGAAAGCCGCGACCGGCCCGGAAGACTGCCCGAACAGCGCCAGCATTCCGCGCGGAGCCAAACTGTTCAGGCTTTTCAAAAACGTGGTTTGCCCGACCGAATCGTAAACCACTTGAGCGCCTTTGCCGTCGGTCAGCCGGCGCGTTTCGGCTTCAAAGTCATGTTCAGTGTAAAGAATCACTTCGTCCGCGCCGGCTTCGCGCGCAAGCTCGGCTTTGGCTTCGGTCGAAACCGTGCCGATGGCGCGCGCACCGATGCGTTTGGCCAGTTGAATCAACAGCAAACCCACGCCGCCCGCCGCCGCGTGAATCAAAGCCGTATCGCCGGCTTTCAGCGCATAAGTCGAAGTCACCAAGTAATGCGCCGTCATGCCTTGCAGCATCACGGCGGCGGCCTGTTGCGCGGTCACGCCGCCGGGAACCTTGACCAGCTTCCACGCGGGCACAACGGCATATTCAGCATAAGCGCCCGGCTGCATCGCGTAAGCTACGCGGTCGCCGGCGGCGACTTCCGTCACGCCTTCGCCCACGGCTTCGACCGTTCCGGCGGCTTCCATTCCCGGAATGAACGGGCGCGGCAGCGGATAAAGTCCGGTGCGGTGATAAACATCAATGTAGTTCAGCCCGACGGCTTCCAGTTTCACCCGCGCTTCGCCTGCTTTCGGCGCGGGCGTTTCGTAATCCCGGTAAACCAAACTCTCCGGCCCGCCGGGGTTTTCGACGACGATTGCTTTCATAAATGATCCTCGGAAAAGGTAG
>CAZRXE010001638.1:0-5539 GCA_964603695.1 uncultured Heliomicrobium sp. | reverse complement strand
CTTCGATGGCGGCGGTGTTACTGGCGGCGGGAACGCCCGGACGCCGGTTCGCGTTGCCGAACTCGCGAATCCTGATTCACCAGCCGCACGCCGGAGGTATTTCCGGTCAAGCGAGCGACATCAAGATCGCGGCGGAAGAGATTCTTCGCATGCGTGAACGTCTCAACGAAATTCTTGCGATGCATACGAACAAACAGGTCGAGCAAATCGAGAAGGACGTTGATCGCGACCGCATCATGAGCGCGATGCAGGCCAAGGAATACGGAATCATTGACCTAGTCATCAAACACCGCGAATAGAGAAGTTGATTGGGGCGGCGAGCAGTAAGTGTTACTGCTCGCCGCTGGTCCTCTACAGAGAGCTATGAATGATCGCACCCCCTCAGTCTATCCTCACATTGAACCAAGTGAGGCGCTTTACGCGCAGGCGCAGCAGCAACCGGTGCTGCGATGCTCTTTTTGTGGTTTAGGTGAAGGGGAAGTCGCACGGCTGTTTGAAGGCACTGCCGGATTCATCTGCGACGAATGCGTAGAAGTCTGTGTGCAGTTGCTGCACGATTACCACGAAATGGGAATCAGGCCACCCAGGCAAAACAAACCGTGGTACAAAAAACTCTTCAGCGACGAATCGGCGAATGTGGCGGTTTGCAGCTTCAACGTGCATGACCGCAATAACCCGCAAGGAGAAAGAGTTTTTCCCGGCCTCAACGCGCAGATTTGCAACAAGTGCATTCGCGCCTGCGAAATGCTGAAATCCAGCCTGCTTTTGGGTGGCTGATTAAAGAAAACGGTAGAAAAGACAGGCTGCTTGCGAGTGGAAAAAGCGTTGATTATGATTGCGCCGCTTTGCGACAGAGTCAGGGCCGTTCTGGCAAATCCAATTCCAGTAAATCCAAAGTGCTATCACGCGAAGCAACCGGAGTTCACCAATCATGTCGAAACCAAAAACTGAAGCGGAGGCCAGACGGTGATGAGACGAGGCGACGACACTTTACGCTGTAGCTTCTGCGGGAAAAGCCAGAACGAAGTCAAAAAACTCATCGCAGGCCCGACGGTTTATATTTGCAATGAATGCATAGACATCTGCATCGAAATCATCAGCGATGACGCACAACAGGAAGCTGCCTCCACACGGCCGCCGTTGCCGAAGCCTTTAGAAATCAAAGCCTTCCTTGACGAATACGTGATCGGTCAGGAAGAAACCAAAAAGAAACTCGCCGTCGCCGTTTATCAGCACTACAAACGCATTGAAATGAAGAAGCGCCGCAGCGATGTCGAAATTCAAAAATCGAACATCATGCTGATCGGCCCCACCGGCACGGGGAAAACGCTGCTGGCGCAAACACTGGCGCGTATGCTCAAGGTTCCGTTCACCATCGTGGACGCCACGACACTGACCGAAGCCGGTTACGTCGGCGAAGACGTTGAAAACATCATTCTGAAATTGCTTCAGTCCGCTAACGGCGATGTTGACCGCGCGCAACAAGGCATTATCTACATTGACGAAATTGACAAGATTTGCCGCAAGGACGAAAACCCTTCGATCACGCGCGACGTGTCCGGCGAAGGCGTGCAACAGGCGCTGCTGAAAATTTTGGAAGGAACCGTCGCTAACGTCCCGCCGCAAGGAGGCCGCAAGCATCCGCATCAAGAATTTTTCACGGTGGACACCACCAATATTTTGTTCATTTGCGGCGGCGCATTCGTCGGCCTGGACAGAGTAATTCAGCGACGCATAGGGCAACGCGCCATGGGCTTTGGCGCGAACATTCGCCCGATGAACAACATGCATCCGGCAAGTTTGTTTGAACAGATTCAGCCGGAAGATTTGATCCGCTATGGATTGATCCCGGAATTCGTCGGGCGTTTGCCGGTCATCGGCACGCTGCACGAACTCGACGAAGCGGCGATGATTGAAATTCTGACGCAGCCTAAGAACGCGCTGACCAAACAATACCAGCGGCAGTTTGAATGGGACGGCGTCAAGCTGCGCTTCACCGATGACGCGCTGCAAGCGGTGGCGCGCCTGGCCTGCGAGCGCAAAGTCGGCGCGCGCGGATTGCGAATGATTCTTGAAGAATTGATGCTCGAAGCGATGTACGAGCTTCCGAGTCAAAAGCGGATCAAAGAGTTCGTGGTGACGGACGAAATGGTCACCAGCCGCCAAACCGTTTTCCCGCTTGAAAAAGCCGGGTGAGTTTGAACTGGCAGCAAGTTTCAAACAAGCGAAGCCGATTTACAAACACTGGGCATCCGATTCAGATCGGGTAAATCGCTTCATACTTTTTCCAACCGCACTTCCAGATTGCAGCCGACGGGTTGCAACAACCTCCCCAATACAAATGACGCTCGCGGCCGGCAGAGGTCTTGGGGCCGGCATTTCCGGGTCGTGCGTTTTTTTGAGATTCAGTTGAAATTCAGGCCGAAGGTCAAGCAAACAGAAACGTCGTCAGAAACGTCGTTTTCTGAGGTTCAAGATAATGCAAGAGTTCCACGATAGCACCCCCGCTGATGTTGTCAGGTATCCGATGGTTCCGATTCGGGATGTTGTGGTTTTTCCGCACACGAAGGCGGCATTTGTGATTGGGCGTCCATCGTCCGTGCGCGCGCTGGAAGAGGCGCTGGCCACGAACAAAATCATCTTTCTGGCCACGCAACACGACGCCACGATTGAAGACCCCGCGCCGGATCAAATTTATCCCGTCGGCACACTGGCTTACATCGCCAACAGCTTGCGCAAACCGGACGAAGCGACAATCAAAGTTCTAGTCGAAGGCCGCGAACGCGCGCGCGCCGTCCGCGTCGAAGAACACGACGGTTATTCTATGGCCACTTTGCGCCGCGCTCCCGTCGTTACGGAAAACAGCAAACGCACGACTGGCTTGGTTTCCCGCATCGCCTCGCTGGTCGAGCAATATTTGAAAATCGCGCAGGAAGGAAACCTGGATCAAATCCAGGCCGCTTTGCGCGCGCCCGAAGCTGGGCAGATCGTTGACCAGCTGGCCGACAAGATGAAACTCGATTTGCCTGACAAGCAGTCGTTGCTGGAAGCCTATTCCACGCACGCGCGGCTGGTGAAAATGGCGGAGATTCTGGAAGTCGAGATTGAAAAGGTCAATTTGGAACGAACTATCCAGACGCGCGTCAAACGCCAGATGGAAAAACAACAGCGCGAGTATTATCTCAACGAAAAAATCAAAGCCATTCACAAAGAATTGGGCCGGAAAGACGAACACGCTGAACACGAAGAGTTAAGACAAAAGATCGAACAGTCCGGCATGACCAAAGAGGCTGAGGAAAAAGCTCTGGCCGAATTGCAGCGTCTGGAGCAAATGCCGCCAATGTCCGCCGAAACCACCGTTTCGCGCAATTATCTGGACTGGCTGCTCACAGTGCCGTGGAAAGAGAGCGACGAAGAGATTCGCGACATCAGCCACGCGCAAAGCGTGCTTGATGCCGACCATTATGGCCTGGAAAAGATCAAAGAGCGCATACTGGAATATCTGGCTGTTCGGCAGTTGGTGGAAAAACCGCGCGGCTCGATTTTGTGTTTCGTCGGCCCGCCCGGCATAGGCAAAACCAGTCTGGGGCGTTCGATTGCCAAAGCCACTGGCCGCAAATTCGTTCGCCTGAGTTTGGGGGGCGTACGCGACGAAGCGGAAATTCGTGGCCATCGCCGTACCTATATCGGCGCGCTACCAGGGCAGATCATTCAGATGATGAAAAAAGCTGGAACGGTCAATCCTCTGATATTGCTGGACGAGGTGGACAAGCTGGGGCGAGATTTTCGCGGCGACCCGTCGGCGGCGCTGTTGGAAGTACTTGACCCGGAACAGAATCACACCTTCCACGATCACTACATGGACGTTGAATACGACCTGTCGCAGGTGATGTTCATCGCTACGGCCAACGTGCTGCACACCATCCCGCCCGCGTTGCAGGATCGTTTGGAGATCATCAAACTCGCCGGCTACACCGAACGCGAAAAGATGGAAATCGCCAAGCGACACCTGATCAGGAAGCAGTGCGAAGCCAACGGCTTGAAAGTGGAGCAAATCAATTTTTCAGACGAAGGCTTAAAAACCCTGATCGAGTGTTACACGCGCGAGGCTGGCGTCCGCAATCTGGAACGCGAGGTTGGCTCGATCTGCCGCAAAGTCGCTCGCCGGTTTGTGCAACAAGAAAAAGAGCGTAAGAAAAACTCAAAGTCCGAAAAATTTCATTTCGTGGTGGACCCCGCCGCCGCCAAACAATTACTTGGGCCGATCAAGTTCCGCCCCTTGCGCGTCACGGAACGCAGCGAAGTCGGTTTGGTCAATGGACTGGCCGTCACAGAAGTCGGCGGCGATGTGTTGCAGGTCGAAGCCACTTTGATCGAAGGCGGAGGCAAGCTGACGTTGACCGGTAAGCTAGGCGATGTGATGCAAGAATCGGCGCAGGCTGCGATTACGTTCATTCGCTCCCGCGCCAAAGACTTGGGCATCCCGGCGGAGTTTCATAAAAACCGCGACCTGCACGTTCACGTTCCCGAAGGCGCAATCCCAAAAGATGGTCCATCGGCGGGAATCACGATTGCGACAGCGATGGCTTCGGCATTGACGTATATTCCAATTCACAAGGAAGTGGCGATGACCGGGGAAATCACTTTGCGCGGCAAGGTGCTGCCAATCGGCGGCGTAAAAGAAAAAATCCTGGCTGCGCATCGCGCCGGTCTAACAACCATCATCATTCCCAAGGAAAACGAAAAAGACTTAAGCGAGATTCCGGCGGACGTGCTTGAAGAATTGAACATCAATCCGGTCGAAACCATGGACGAAGTGTTACAGATCGCGCTCGAACGCATGCCGTCGCTGCGCACCGATAATCTGGAATTGACCGCGCCGGTCTGGCAACAATCCGCGACGATTTCCGGGGTTGCGGAAAGCCCCATTGCCTGATTCTGACTGCCTCATGAAAATCACTAGCGCCAAATTCATTGCCGCCGCGACCGTGCCCACGTCTTTTCCAAAGGACAACAAACCGGAGGTGGCTTTCCTGGGGCGGTCGAACGTCGGGAAGTCGAGTTTGATGAACAGTCTGCTCGGAGTAAAAGGTTTGGCGCGCACCAGCTCAACGCCGGGCCGCACGCAATCCATCAATTTTTTCCTGATTAACGAGCAGTTTCACTTCGTGGATTTGCCGGGTTATGGCTATGCGAAAGTCTCGAAAGATGCGCGACAGGAGTGGGGGAAATTGATCGAGAAATACCTTGCGGAACGCGCGCAGCTTGTGCTATCTATCCTAATCGTAGACGCTAGACACGAACCTTCCCCGTTAGACCTTCAGATGAAATCCTGGCTTCAGCATTTCAAGCTTCCTTATTTGGTGGTCTCAACGAAAGTTGATAAGTTATCAGCGAGTGAGCGACGCAAATCATTGCAAACTGCGAAGAAGGTTCTGGAAACCGAAAGCATCACCCAATATTCTTCAATCACACGAGACGGCATAAAAGATGTTTGGGATGTGATCCGAAACAGCATTACTGCAAAGCAATAATCCCA
>CAZRXE010001637.1:0-1612 GCA_964603695.1 uncultured Heliomicrobium sp. | reverse complement strand
CAGCGGCGCAAAATAATCCAGAATGGCGGTGGCGTCCATTTTATCTTCGCCGGTCATGGCTTTCAGAGCTTCCGGCCACGGGCGGTTTTGCCCCATTGCCAGCATTGATTTCAGCTTCGCGCCGACCTGCTTGTTGCCGTAAATCGAGCAGCGATTGAGCGGGCCTTTGTATCCGGCTTCGCGGCACAGCGCGCGGTGAAATTGGAATTGCAGAATGTGCGCCAGAAAGTAACGCGCGTAAGGCGTATTGCCCGCCACGTGGTATTTCGCGCCGGCGTCAAAATCGCTTTCGCTGCGGGGCGCGGGCGGCGAAATGTTCTGATACTTTTCGCGCAATTCCCACCAAGCTTTGTTGTAATCGCCGGGCGAGACTTCGCCTGAAAAAACTTTCCAGCGCCACTGATCCACCAGATAACCGAACGGCAGAAACGCCACCTTGTCTAACGCCTGCCGCAGCAACAAACCGATGTCGGCTTTTTCGTCCGGCACTTTGCTGATGAAACCGAGTTGTTTCAGGTATTCGGGCGTCACCGACAGCGCAATGGTGTCGCCGATGGCTTCGTGAAAACCGTCGTTGGCGCTGTTTTGGTAAAGCGGCGTTTGCGGCGCGTAAGCCATCTGGTAATAGTTGTGACCGAGTTCGTGATGAATGACTGTGAAGTCTTCTTCGTTGATGTTGATGCACATTTTGATGCGCACGTCTTGTTGACTGTCTATGTCCCAGGCGCTGGCGTGACAAACGACTTCGCGGTCTTGCGGCTTGGTGAACAACGAACGATTCCAGAAAGTTGCCGGCAAAGCGTCAAAACCGAGCGAAGTGAAAAAGCTTTCGCCGTATTTGACCATCTGCTTGGCGTCCGTGTTGCGGCTTTTCAGAATCTGCGTCAGGTCGTAGCCGGGATCGCCGACCGGCGGTTTCATCAATTCGTAAACATTGCCCCACTGCTGGCTCCACATATTGCCGAGCAAATGCGCCGGAATCGGCCCGGTCGCCGGAACCACTGCGTCGCCGTATTTCTGACGGAGTTTTGCGCGCGTGTAAGCGTGCAGCGAATCGTAAAGCGGTTTGACCTGCTGCCACAGGCGTTCCATTTCGGCGGCGAAAGCGTCCGGTTCCATGTCGTAATTCGACCGCCACATTGCGCCCAAATCCTTGAAGCCCATTTCGCGCGCGCCTTTGTTGGACAGCTCGACGAATTGCGTGTAATCCTTGCGGTATTTCGGCGCGACCTGATGCCAGCCGAGCCAGGCTTTCTTCAACTCTTCGGGATTGCGGCTTTCGGCCATGATCTTTTCCAGATCACCAAGACTCAGGCATTTGCCGTTTTCGCCGTCGGGACAATATTTGCCCGCACCATACGCGCTTTCCATGCCGACGGCGATTTTGGTCAGCCGTTCGCGCTCTTCGGCGTTGCCGGGCGCTGGCAACACCAGCGACAGTTTGAGCAGTTTGATCTTTCGCGCCACGTCCTCCGGCAAATTCAGGCCGTCGAATTTGCGCGCGTCTTCGGCAAGTGCCTTGACGACTTTGATGGTTTCTTCTTTGGCGTTGGCGGCAATGACTTCGGTGTCGTCGGTGATGAAGTTGCTTTGCACCCAACTGGCGCGGCTT
>CAZRXE010001636.1:0-12071 GCA_964603695.1 uncultured Heliomicrobium sp. | reverse complement strand
AAGACGGAAGTTCATTTGACATCGAGTTTTTCCAATCCCAACGACTGCAAATGCGACGACAGTTTTTCTCGCGGCCAAACCTGCATCCGAGCATTCCACGGATCAACGATGCTCAGCCGTTTTGTCGCCGCCAGTTCGCGCAAACAATCCGGCAAATCCAGCCGCTGCAAAATGCCATACGGCAACGTCGAAAGCGGCCATTGATAGCGGTCGTCCTCGGTCAGTTCGTGATACGACAGCAGTGCGTTGTGCAGCGTCACCTGTTTGACCAGCGGATGCAGCACGGCGGCGAACGTGGCGGTGGCGGATCCGAGGCCGCGTCCAACCAGATGCATTTCCTGACAACCGTTGGCCGCGAACAAATCCAGCGTCGAAAGTAAATCGTGAACGCGGCGACCGCAATAGGATTCGTTCCACATCAGCGCCAGCGTCGAATAAAAGTAATCCGTGCCGTAAGGCAAAAAGAAATCGTCGGTGGTTTCTTTGTGCAATCGCGCGGTCATTTCGCCGATGCCGCGCACGTCCAATGCCAATAGCGGTTCGCCATCGGCCACGGTCGGCGCTTTGCCTGCAACGATTTCTTCCAACGCGGACAGGTGCGGCACGTACAAGGTCGCGGTTTTGTTGTTCGGGAAAAAGTATTGCGGCCCAGGCTTTGGAATGACGTGCAGCATCGCAAACACGTTCGCGCCGTTGTGCTGCTCGGTTTCGATCAAATAACCGTATTCGCGCATCGTCGGGCTGATCCGTCGGTCGCGCACAATGCGATAATTTGGCGTCGCAGTCCGCGCGGGCAATGTCAGCAGCTTCGTCAATTCATCGGCCAGAGTTTTGCCGGAAAGCTTTTGACGTGTTGCCGCAACGTTCCCGGCTTCGGCGCTGGTGAAATCAAAAGCACGCTTCGCACCAATGGCGGCAGTCTGGCCGGTTTCGGTGACTTGCAGCGTTTCGTCCGTTTCCGGCGGCACGTCCGGCTCAATCGTCGAAGCCACGACGCCGGCGTGGCGATTGAAGAATTTGTACATCGCTTCGCGCGCGCCTTTGTTGTAGCCGTGGGTTTCCAGGCCGATGAAGATTTCCACGGCGTCGCCCTTGCCGACAATCGTGTACAGCCGCTTCACTTCTTCGTAAACGGCACGCACGCCGCGCACATCGAAAAAGTCGTTCTGCTCCCCGCCAAAGTGAGTTGGGCGCGGCAACTGAGCAATGTAAAAATCAGCCATATCGCATCCGGCGGCCAGCATTCCGGGCAGGATTTGTTCGGTGTCCTGCGCTTCTTCGTTTTCCAGATTGTTCAGGTAGCGGGTGGCAAAGCAGTTCGGCGCAACCATCGTGAAGCGGTCGTCGAGCAAGTTCAGCCAGGTGGTTTGCGTGCCGCCGCCGGAATTGCCCGTCAGGCCGACGCGCTTCGAGTCCACTTCCGGGCGCGAAAGCAAATAATCCAAGCCACGAATGCCATCCCAGGCTTCCCACAACGCGAAGTTCCGGCCCAGCAAGTTCATCTGATTGCCCGCGACGATGTGCGAATGCACGCCCCATTGCACGACAGGCTCGCCGGGTTTGTTGTCATATTCGAAGCGTTCGCCTTGCGACGGCGGGTCGAACATCAACACGACGTAACCTTGTCGTGCCAGATTGCGCGCGTATTCCTGATACTTCGGCTCGGCCTTGCCGTTGCGCGTGTGTCCGCACGGAGCCAGCACCGCCGGGAGTTTGCCGCTTTTGTTTTTGGGAACGTACAGATTGGCTGTGACGGGATAGTTCGGGCGGCTTTCGTAAATTAGCTTTTCGATAGTGTAAGCATCGCGTTCGACTTTGCCTGTG
Source organism: uncultured Heliomicrobium sp. (assembly GCA_964603695.1). Lineage (GTDB taxonomy): Bacteria > Acidobacteriota > Blastocatellia > RBC074 > RBC074 > RBC074. Next base: position 10,247 of record CAZRXE010001636.1, on the reverse strand, counting down.
ATGCGCGCTTTAAGCGGCGTGCGTTCGGGCAACGCGCCGAAACAGGCTCGGAGTTTTTGGCGAACTTCGTCGCGCAGCTTCATCACTTGCGCCGGAGTTTTGATCGCCTCGCGCAACTTCGTGCGCTTGGCCATCATTTCGCGGCTGCGCGCGACGAAGTATTCCTGCAACAAATGGCCGTAGCGGAATTCGCGCGGCGTTTGCGCCCAAACCGTTGTCCCCTTCAAACAAAACAGCGCGCCGGCCGCAGCCGTCGCGCTGTTTTTTAACACTTCGCGTCGAGTGAATCCTTGAGTCATCGTTGCTCCAAAAAAGGTAGAGCAACCTGCCGAGGTTGCTCTGTGTACTCGAAAGACGTCTTTGAAGAAAACCGGGCAACCTCGGCAGGTTGCCCTACTTTTACTTTTTGAACTTCGCCAACTGCTCCGCGAACGGATTATTGAAACTTGGTTTTTCCGGGCGTGGAGGCCGCCGATCTTGCCGATTGTCCTGACGCCGGTCTTGATTGTCACGGCGCTGATCGCGGCCACGATCCTGACGCCGATCCTGATTGCGTTCGCGCGGTTCCGCTTGGCGGTCGCGCGGCATCTGGCGCGAAGTCTCGGCGTCGGTCTTCATTGTCAAAGCGATCTGATTTTTTTCCAGATTTACTTCCAGCACGCGCACCGTCACGCGGTCGCCGGGATTGACGATGTCGCGCGGGTCTTTGACGAACTTGTTGCTCAGTTGCGAAATGTGAACCAGACCGTCCTGATGCACGCCTATGTCCACGAAAGCGCCGAAGTTCGTCACGTTGGTGACGATGCCAGGGCAGGTCATGCCGGGTTGCAGGTCTTTGACTTCGTGAATGTCTTCGCGGAAGGCGAAGGCCGAAAACTCTTCGCGCGGATCGCGTCCGGGTTTGGCCAGTTCGGCGATGATGTCGGCGAAAGTGAAATCGCCGACTTCGGATTTCAAATCTTCCGCCTGTTTGACCAACGCCACGCCGGAGCCTGTCAGCGCGCCGACATCTTTGCCCAACCGCGCGGCCAATTGTTCCAACGCTGGATAGCGTTCCGGGTGAACGCCAGTGTTATCCAGCGGATGCGCCGAGTTCGGAATGCGCAAAAAGCCCGCCGCTTGTTCGAAGACTTTGGCGCTGAAACGCGGAATTTCCAGCAACTGTTGTCGCGATTCGAACAAGCCTTTGGTTCCGCGATGTTCGACGATCTTTTTCGCCATCGAAGGGCCGATGCCCGAAACCCGCGCCAGCAAATGCGACGACGCCGTATTCAGATTCACGCCGACAGAGTTCACGCAAACATCCACCACCAAATCCAAAGACTTCTTCAACGCGGGTTGATTCACGTCATGTTGATACTGGCCAACGCCAATGCTCTTCGGATCGGTTTTGACCAATTCGGCCAGCGGGTCTTGCAAACGGCGGGCGATGGAAATTGCGCCGCGAATGGTCAAATCCAAATCAGGAAATTCTTCGCGCGCGACTTCGCTGGCGCTGTAAATGCTCGCGCCGGATTCATTGACCATCACCACTGGCGCGTTCAACCCGGCTTCTTTCAGCGCCTCGCGGACAAAGGTTTCGGTTTCGCGCCCGGCGGTTCCGTTGCCGACGGCGACAGCGCGGATGTTGGCATTTTTGACGACTTCGGCCAACAAACGCTTGGCGCGTTCCTGTTCGTGCTGGCTTTGCAGATGTATGACATCGCTCGCCACGTATTTGCCTGAATCGTCAACCACTGCCAGCTTGCAACCGGTGCGGATGCCTGGATCAACTCCAAGCACTGCCTTCGCTCCAAAAGGCGCAGCCAGCAGCAGCTTGCGAACGTTTTCGGCGAAGACTTTGATGGCGGCTTCGTCGGCCACGTCTTTGAGCGAGCGGTGAACTTCGTTTTCGATGCTCGGCAGCACGTAGACTTTCAACGCCATGCGCGCCGATTTCAGCAGCACGTCTTTGATCGGCTGTTCGCATTCTGCCGTCGCCGGACAAGATTCAGCTTCAAAGCGGCCTTGCAGAATCGAATCGTAATCGGCGTCTTCCGGCCCCGCGCCGATGGTCAAGCTGAGTTCTTCTTCCATCCAGCCGCGCCGCATTGCCAGATAACGATGCGAAGCTTCGGGTTTGAGCAAAGACTGAATCGGCTCGAAGTAATCGAAGTAGCGTTCAAATTTGCTGGCGGGTTTGGCTTTTTCGGCTTTGGCGGTTTTGCCTACGCCGCGCTCGAACACTGTTTTGCGCGTGTGTTCGCGCAATTCGACGGTTTCGGCCAGACGTTCGGTCAAAATGTCCTGCGCGCCGCTGATGGCCGCCGCCGTGTCGTTGATGTTCTTTTCCGGGTTGTAAAAAGCCAGCGCGAACAGTTCCAACGTTTGTCCGGCTTCGGGCAGGGCCGCGCCGTGCGCGACATCCCAAATCCAATTGGCCAGCGGTTCCAAGCCGGCTTCCTTGGCCACGGTCGCTTTGGTTTTGCGCTTTTGTTTGTAGGGGAGATAAATGTCTTCCAGCGAATCCAGATTGAAAGTCGCCAGAATCTTTTCCTTCAATTCATCGGTCAGCTTTCCCTGTCGTTCGATTTCTTCGACGATGAAAGTCTGTCGTTTAATGATTTCATCCCAACGCTCTTTGCCGTCAATCACGTGTTGAATGCCAACCTCGTCCAGATTGCCTGTTTGCTCCTTGCGGTAACGGGCAATGAACGGAATCGTGCCGCCCTCTTCAGTGAGCGTCAAAACGGCGTTGGCGGATGCAAAGGGAATCTCTGGATGAATGGACTGGAACCAGGTTTCAAAAGTCATGCGGAATTTTCTGAATCTTGATATTGCTTGTTGGATTTCTGAAATGAGAATCGGATTGTAGAGAGTTGAGAAAACAAAGCAAGTAAGGTGGGTTTCAGGCAATTGAAATTTCACGCCAAGCCGCAAAGATGCAAAGAAACAGAACGGCGAGGGAGAAGCTGCGAGACTTTTTCCTCTCTTCTTTATCTTTGCGGCTTGGCGGCTTGGCGTGAATCTCAATCGCGCTGCCGCAATATCTTCCGAACCATTCGCAAAACAGATTCTTCAGATGTGAGTTCCGCAATCTTCTCCAACTCCACCCAAGCCAGGTCTTTCGATTCGCTGGAAACGATAAACGGCGTGTGGCGGTTGGCGTTGAACAGAAAGCGTATGTCGTAATGAAAATGCGCAGGCTCTTTGGGATTGGCCGGGATGGCGTGAACGTCCACGTCGAAGATGAATTCCGAAGCGGGCGTGATTGCCACCAAGCCGGATTCTTCGCGGGCTTCGCGCAAGGAGGCGCTGAGCAGATCGGCGTCGTCTTCGATATGACCGCCGAGTTGCACCCAACAATTGAATTTGCCGTGATAACAGAGCAAAGCGTGTGTGCGGTCTTCGTCCAAAATCCAGGCCGAGCCGGTCAGATGGCCGGCCTGTTGCGCGCGCGAATGAAAGTTGTCGTAACGGCGCGCAAAGGCTTTGATGTCGGCCAGCATTTGGGCTTCGTGCGCGTCCGTCGGATGATGCAGGTCTAATAGGTGTAAGGTTTGTTCGCGGTTCATTATTCGTTTCGTAAAATGCCGAGCGGTTTCTTAATCATCACATCCCAACTCGACAGCACGCCGACCACCGTTACCAGCGCGAAGGCAGCGCCGACGCCGAGCAAATTCACAGACGGAATGAAATGCCAGTTGAGTTTCAGCGCCTGTTCGCTGACCACCCAGGTCAACAGAATCGCCGCTGAAGAACCCAGTACTCCCGCCAGCAAACCGAGTACGCCGTATTCGACCAGCAATGTGCCGACAATCAGTTTTCGTTTTGCGCCGAGCGTTTTCAAAATCGCCGATTCATACAGCCGGTGGAATTTCGTCATGGCAATCGAGCCGATCAAGATCAGCAGGCCGCTCAAAAACACGAATCCGCCGACGATGGATACGGCCAGCGAGACTTTCTGCACAATGCCGCGCGCCAGTTCGATGATGTCGCGCACGTCCACCACCGAAACGTTCGGGAATTTGTCTATCACTTCGCGTTGCAAGCGGCCACGATCCGTGGTTTGGCCTGGCCCTTTGAAGGCGCTGATGAACATTGTCGGCGCGTCATCCAGCGCGCCGGGGCGAAAGATAATCAAAAAGCCCGTGCGCGCGTTGCGCCAATCCACGCGGCGAACGCTGCTGACGCGCGCCGTGATTTTTCGACCCAATACATCGAAGGTCATCTTGTCGCCGAGCTTCAGCTTCAATTCATCGTGCAGCAACTCTTCGATAGAAACTTCCGCTTCCGCGCCTCGGGCTGTGGGCGTCGGCTCCCACAGCTTTCCGGAAATGATCTTTTCGTTGTCGTCGAACTTGTCGCGATAAGTCAGCACGTATTCGCGCCCCAGCAAGCCGCGATTTTGCGGTTCGCCGTTATTGCTTTCATTGCGCGGGCGGTCGAGATTGATTTCGCTGCCATTGATCGCGGCAATGCGCGCGCGCACCGTCGGAACCATTTCCGGTTTGCCGCCGATGAATTTGGCGACGGACTCTTCGACACCTCGCACTTGATCCGGCTGGATATCAATCATGTACATATCGGCGCGGAAGTTGTTCAGGTCAACGCCGAGTTCGGAGCGCAGATTCAGTTGCAGCGAACGTACCGCCACGACAAAGAACACGCCTAATCCGACAGCCACCAAAATGATCCGCGTTTGATTGCCGGGGCGATACAAACTGTTGATGCCCTGGCGCAAGGTAAACGACGGCGCGCGCCGCAATCCGCGCAAGCACTTCATCAGCAAGGTCGCAGCCAGATTCAGCACGAAAGTCATTACCGCCAGACTGACCAAAAAAATCCCCCCGACTTTGAGCGAACCGGCCTGCCAGCTTGCCAGCCCCAGCAAACCCGCAACGACAATCGTGCCCGTGACGATTTTCAACCAATCGAATTTTTTGCCGCTGACAGTGTCCGAACTTCGCAAAACTTCAATCGGTTTGATTTGCCGGATTTCCAGCAGCGGCAAGAGCGAAAACAGCAGCGAGACCAGCAGACCAATGCCCAGGCCTTGCAGCGCGGCTTGCCACGTCAAACCGAATTCCACGTTGAACGGCAAACTGTCGGCAAAGTATTTCGGCAGCAGCCAGGCGGCCAGAAAGCCAATCAGCAAGCCCAACAAACTGCCGATCAATCCCAGCGCCAACACCTGCACCAAGTAAGCGCCGAGTACGCGCACATTGCGTCCGCCCAGGGTTTTTAGGATGGCGATGGTCTTCATCTTTTGCTGAACGAAAACGCGCGTCACGCTGGAAATGCCTATGCCGCCAAGCACCAGAATTACCAGACCGATCAGGCTCAGATAATCTTCCACCTGCGTCAGCGATTCGCTCATGCGGTCTTGCGAATAGCGGAACGAACGCACGGTGACGCCGGTCTGGAAGCGCAAATCGTTGCGCAGTTGCGAGACCAGTTTGTCCACGACGGTTTCATTTGTTTTGAACAACACACGATAACGCACACGGCTGCCTGCGCTGGTCAGGCCGGCGGCAACGGCGTCGTCATAATCCACTATCACGCGCGGGCCAAAGCTGAAGGCATTCATGGTGTTGCCCGGCTCCTGTTCGATCACACCGCGAATGGTGAAATCCAGCGCGCCGACTTTGACCTTGTCGCCGACGTTCAAATCCAGCGCCGTCAGCAAAGTCTCCTTGACCAGAATGCCTTGCCCTTTGAGCAGCGCGTGAGAATAGCTTTGCCCGCCGCGCAGCAGCATTTCGCCGTAAAAGGGAAACTGCGGCTGAATGGCTTTCAGTTCGACCATCTTCGGCGTACCCAACCAGTCTTCGCCCGAACGCAGCATGGTCGTAGTTTCGATAATTTCAGTGTGACCGGTAACGCCGGGCGCGGAGTAGGCGCGTTCCAAACCGGTCTTGGCCATGTCGTTCCAGGTGTTGTTGGTCGTGGCTTGCACGTCCGCCGTCAGAAGCGAACGCGCGTCGCGATTGACCGAAGCTTTCAGGTTTTGCACCAGCGAACGCAGCGTGACGATCGAACCGACGCCGATGGCAATGCAAAGAAAGAAAAACAACAGCCGATGCCAGGAGGCACGCATTTCGCGATAGGCAAGGTTAAAGATGAACTTCATAACTTCCAATCGGTCGAGAGGCGGATTCGAGCAACAAGTCTTCGACAATGCGCCCGTCACGGAAGCTGATTTTGCGTCCGGCTAATCCGGCCAGTTGATGATCGTGCGTGACCAGCACCAGCGTGGCGCGGCGTTCGCGGTTGAGCTTGAGCAGCAGGTCAAAAACGTGTTCGCCGTTTTTGGAATCGAGGTTGCCGGTCGGTTCGTCCGCCAGCAGGATTTGCGGATCGTTGGCGAAGGCGCGGGCGATGGCGACGCGCTGTTTTTCGCCGCCGGAAAGTTGCGACGGGTAATGATGGCCACGGTCGTGCAATCCGACTTCGTCCAACAAGGCCTGGGCTTTTTCGCCGGGTTTGCTGATGCCCATGATTTCCATCGGCGTCAGAATGTTTTCATAAGCCGTCAGCGATGGAATTAGATGAAAAGATTGAAAGACGAAACCGACCAGGGTGCCGCGCAATTCGGCCAGGTCGTCTTCGTTCATGGCCGTGATGTCGCGGCCATTGAGTTTGATGTTTCCGGTGGTCGGAGCATCCAGTCCAGCAATCAAACCCAGTAATGTGGTTTTACCGCTGCCCGATGGGCCGACAATGGAAACGAATTGCCCCTGTGGAATCGAGAGGTCGAGCGGCTGCAAAATTGTCAGTTGTTCCGCACCGCTCATGACAACTTTGGAAACGTTTGTCAGTGCAATCATGCTATCTTGAGTATCGTTGGTAGCCCCGGTTTTCGGGGCTGTTTTTTAGGAATCGTTAAGTTCAATCCGCTCGGTTGGACTGTTTTGCAATTAGGATCAGCACTATGCCTCTTCATCATCGCAATTTCAAACTACGACTTTACCACGCTCTGGCGCTGTTTTTCCTGGCAGTTTTCTCATTCGGCTGCCAACAGGCTTCGTCCGGCAACGAACAACCGCAGCCCGTCGCGGCGGCCAATCCCCTGGCGACGCCCGCCACGGCCACCATCGCCGCGAAGTCCGAAGACCTGCCGGCTATTGTCGCTTTCGGTGACAGCCTGACCGCCGGTTACGGTCTGGGGCACGAGGACTCTTACACCGCTTTGTTGCAACGCAAGCTGGACGAAAACAATTACCGTTACCGCGTGGTTAATGCGGGCGTTTCCGGCGACACCACGGCGGGCGGCGCGCGGCGCATTGATTGGGCACTGCAATCCGGCAACGTCAAAGTCCTGATTTTGGAACTGGGCGGCAACGATGGGCTGCGCGGTTTGCCGGTGGCGGACTTACGCAAGAATCTGTCGCAAATCATCGAGCGCGCGCAGGCCAAAGGCGTCAAAGTGATTCTGGCCGGAATGGAAGCGCCGCCGAACATGGGCGCGGACTACACGCGCGAATTTCGCCAGACCTTCCGCGAGTTGGCCAAACAGTACCAAACGCCATTCATTCCATTCGTGCTGGAGGGCGTCGGAGGACGCGCCGACTACAATCAGCCGGACGGCATTCATCCGAATGCTGCGGGCGAAAAAATCATGACCGAGACTGTTTGGAAAACGTTGGAACCGCTGCTAACCAAATAAGACTGAAGCCTGTGCAAATTGAACTTGAATGAAATCAACAGGTTCACGCAAAGCCACAAAGAGAAAAAGAAGAAGGAGATTTAGACGAGTCTTTTTCCCTTCCTGTCCTTGCGTGAGGATTCAATTTGCACACGTCTCAATCAATTGATGCGGGTGCCGGATGGAGCCACCGCGCCCCAGTTTGGCCGCGTACCGGCGGGACCGAAATCAACCACGCGCAGATTCAGTTCGCTTTCACGGTGAAGCACGCGGAAACGGGATTCGCTCGGATCGGGATCAGGAATTCTGAGCGGCGAGATGTGAAGCAGGTATCGCACGCCCAGCCGATTCCATCGCTCCCAATTGGCGCTGGGATTATCGAAGGTTGTGGTCTTGTTGCCGGTGTACAAATGCACGAGCGCAGGATTAGAAGTGACAATGGCGTCGGATTTAGAAACATTTTCCGCCGCCCATTTCATGTTCGCCTCGTTTTCTTCAAAGACTCTGATCCAGCGCGGACGCTGCGAAACCACGTCCGTTTGCTTCCGGCTGATATAACTGAAATTCCCGTAGAGGTTCAGCGCAACCAGAACGCCCGCCAACACAGTCAATCCCGTCCAGGGAATCTCCGCGTCCGTTTCTTTGGTTTGGGTCATTCGCCGGTGAAGTCCGAACACCAGCTTCGCGCCCATCAAAAAGTAAAACAGCAACAGCGGCAACGATGGCAGCAAAAACCGATACGGCGGGAACGGCCAGATGGTGATGATGAGTACGGACAACGCCAATCCCAATTCCGCGAACGTCAGCCGTTCGCGAACGACTGAAACAAAGCCCGCCACGATCAATCCGAAGACAATCAGCGACAGCAGCAATTGAAGGACATCTCCGCGTTCAGCCATGCCTTGATTGAGCGAAGGAAAGAACGACGGCGTGACGATGCCGCCCAAATCGCCGGAAGCCATGCTGCTGAAGTTATTCCAAAGGCGTTCCGGCAAATCGCCGAGCGAAATGCTGCCCGCGCTTTCGTGACCGGCCACGCGATCCCAGAACTGTTCCGTGTAAGGCCGCACGATGTAGTTGTTCACTTCGGCGCGTTGTTCCGGCGTAGGCGCTTTGACGCGCGTATAGATCGTCCAGCCACCTGCCAACAATCCCACGCCGGCGGCGAAAATCGCCGCCGATTTGAACAACCGCGCTTTGGCCAAATAGATGAGCGCTGCCAGAATCAATCCCGCCGCCATCGAGCGCGTCAGAAACGCCCACGAACACGCCGCCGCCGCCAACAAGGCGAACAGCCAAAACTTTCCTTCGTCCTTGCTTTGCGCGCAGCGTTCGACGGCAATCAGCGCCGCCATTTGCGCCAGCGCAAACGCGCATTCCGACAGCACGGACGAGGTCGCCATAAAGACCAATCCGGGATTCAGCGCCACCACCGCGCCGATGGCCAACGCCAGATGTCGAGGCAAATTTCGATACCGCGTGAAGTAAACATAACAAGCCGCGCCGGTCAGCAACATCGCCGCAATCGAAACCGACTTTAACAGCCACAGGTTTTGCGGAAACTGCGGCGCAATGCGAAACGCCAGCGATAGCAGAAAAGGAAACGCCGGTGGATAAAGCGGCAGAATGCCCGCTGTCGGCGAATTGACGAGCGTGTAACCTTGTCCAGTCGCCAGCGATTTGCCGAGCAGGACATACCAGGCGTCGTCCTGAAACATGCCTACGACCTTGTCCAGACGCATCAAATACACGACGAAGAAAAGTGCAACGCCCAGCGCGGCGGAAATCATCAACCACGGCTTCGCGTTTCGCTGGGAAGAAGAGTTTGTCGCAATCGGTTCTTCGGTGTGTGCAGGGGGAGTTTGTTTCGCGTTCTTACGCTTCACCATTGAATATTTTCCTCGTTGAACAGTACGAATTTTCGGCGGCAACGCCGGTCAGGATGGGCAAAAGAAGGCAAAGGGTAGCGTCCGACCTCGGATCGCGCAAATGGAATTTCGCTAGAATCCTGATGTCGAAACAGATTTCTTCGTTTCGATAAAGATTTGAACCGCGCCCGAATTGGACGTTCAAGCGCGATTCTTGTTCAGGGTCAATTGCGGCTGATGGTGATTCGCGTGGTTGATCCATCTTTGCTTTGATATATGGACACCCAATATTTTTCGGCTTCCATGACCTTTCGGGCGGTCTTTGCGCCGTTGGCCATTTCGTTGATTTCGGCGTCGCCGACCACGTCTTTCCAGGCCGGAGCATTTTTGGCGTCGAGGAAAGCCAGTTGAATGGCTTTGACTTCGCCGTTGTCGTAACGAACGGTCATGCTGTCGTCGCCGGTCAGCTTGAATTCATCGCTGTCGTCGCCGGGATTTTCGGGATTGCCCATTGCCTTGCGCACGTCGTCGCGCTTCATTCCCAGCTTGACGCCGCGAAATTCGTGCAAGGCTTTTTGTTGGAATGCGGGTTGGATGATTTCCTCGGAAGATTGAACGGTTTGCGCACGGAACGCGAAACTGCCGATCACGCCGAGAGCCAGAAAAACTTTCAACAGTCGGATCATTGTTGACACTCCTTTGCGACAAAGTTGGGTTGATTACTTCATGTCTGCTGGGCTGAAGTGCCCTTC
>CAZRXE010001635.1:0-3725 GCA_964603695.1 uncultured Heliomicrobium sp. | reverse complement strand
ATCGCCAAATGTTGATCGGTTTAGATCAGGCTCTTGTGAGCCGTGACCGGCTTCTTGCGTGTGTTGCGCGATGGCTGAAATCCAATCCCTGTGCCGCCACGCGCAGGCATCGCCTGCCGGGCCAGGCCTGCGCCGATAAACGAATGTGAGTCAGTAGGATGTGCTTTGCGGAGCGGAGCGCGGCAGGCTTTCAGACGGGCGTTTTTGCGTGATTAACCTATCGGTTGCGAGGTGAGCTGAATATCACTGCGGATATAGTGTCTGAATGAAGGATCAGAATTTATATCTAAGCGCCAATTGCACGGTGCGTGCGGCGACGGTTGTATTGACGGAGCGTCCAAGGGCCGGCGTGAAGAGCGTGTGCGCCGGGATGCCGAAATGCGTTCGGTTGAGGAGGTTGAAAACTTCGGCTCGAAACTCGATTGCCTGAGTCTCTGCCAGGCGCAGCGATTTGCTCGCGGCCACATCAACCGTCGCCGCGCCCGGCGCGCGAAAGGTGTTGCGACCGACAGCGCCATCGGTGCGGTCAGCGGCCAACAGCGCGCGCTGCGCGGCGAAGGAAGTGGGAAATTGATAACGGAGCGCACCTTCGTTGACTTCGCGCACGCCCTCCGTCGTTTGCAAACGATCCGTCAGATTGCCGTCCAAATTGACGTCAACGCTCGAAATAACCGTGAAGGGCTGTCCTGTCTGCAAGGCGACGATGCCGGCCAAGCGCCACGCGCCAAGCAGTCCTTTTCTTTCGCGTCCCGACAAATCCCAGACGAAGCCGGCAGCCAGCCGATGGCGCAAATCGAAGTTGGCGTCGCCGCGTTCATCGCTGTCCAGACTGTTCTGCGGAAGGCTCCGCCCGCCCGCCAGATCGAACAAATCCGAAACGTCGTCAATCGCGTGCGACCAGGTGTAGGCCGCCGTTAAATGAACCCCTCGCGCCAGACGCGCGCCCAATTCAGCCTGCAAACTGTGATAAACCGACGCCGCGTCAGATTCGATTGACGTGAACGCGCCCAGAAAAGGATACGGACGGCGAAAGCCATCGCCGGGCGAAACGACGGATCCCTGAAACCCATATTGGCTCCCGGAAATCGTCTTCCCCAAAATCACCGGCACCGCATTGACACCCAGATTGGGCGTGGCAAAGCGCAGCAGATGAGTTCCTTTCGTGCCGACGTAAGCCAGTGACGCCAGCAGTCCCGGATAAAACTCGCGCTCCGCCATCAAGCTCCAGTGCTGCGAATAAGGCGTCGTCAGATCAATCGAGGGCAGCACGAAGCTTGGGCTTGCGGCGTTTTGCGTGTTCGACACCGAACTCTTGATGCCGTTCAGCTTGAGCAGATAGCCGAGAAAATCCTCTGCCTTCGTACTCGGATTCTGAGGATCATAAATATTCAGAGTTCCGGACCGGGACAAAGATGATGGATTGAACGCCGTGAGGCCGGCGAGCAATCCGTTGGCCCCGGCCAGATTGATTGAAAGAAAGCGCGGGAAGACGCTACGCGATTGGCTGATCACCGCGCCCGGAATCTGGTCGTAATAAATGCCGTAACCGCCGCGCACGGCTGTCCTGCCGTTTTTGAAAGGCGACCAGGCGAAGGCCACGTGCGGCGCGATGTTGTTGTGGTCGCCTTTGAAGATGTCGCGTCGCCCGGCCAGAAATCGCTCGAAGCCGGAAACGCCAAACAGTCGCTTCTCTTCGGCGATGAACTGCGCGACCTCCGGCGAATCGAATGAGGATTCGACCCGACGATTGACTTCGCGCGGCACTGTGTTGATTTCATAGCGGACGCCGAGCGTGAGTTTGAATCTCCTGCCCAATCTGATCTGGTCTTCAAAGAAAAAGTTGTTCTGCCAGTAGCGCAAACCGATGGTGGAATCGGCGGCAATCGCCTGCGTTTGAAGGAAACCCGTCGCCGCGCTGGCCGCGACGAAATCGGCCCCTCTGTAAAAACCATCGGGCGGCGCGAGCGATTTGAGAGGATCGAGCAATCGCGCGGCGTTCAAGCTGCCGCTGAAAAGAGCCAGCGAGCGGAAGTTGCGATCCAGACGGCTGTTGAGTTGTGTTCGGCGGAAGTCGCCGCCGAAGGCCAGCTGATGATTCGCGCCCGCGTAATTCAACACATCCGTGAATTGGAGCGTGTTGTTGGCGCGGCTCTGCGGAAAATTGTAAACATCCACGCCGATGGGGCTGTAGCCGGAAACAATGACCTGCCCGACGGGGTTGGTAAACAATTCTGTATTGATCGTGGGAAACAGTTGATAGATCGGCTGTGGCAACGACGGCCTCGTAACATTGCTGTAGAACCTGGCGTTGAGCAGGAACGGAACTCCGGCGAGCGTTGACGGCGATAAGAAAGGGTCGCGGACTTCATTGAAATCGAGCCGCGTCCGACCGTAAGAGGCGCGCGCCGATTGCGACAGCTTTTGGCCAAGCCGGCCGCTCAAAAAAACAGACAGGTTGTGTGTGCGCACCAGCGCCCGCATGGACGAAAAGAGCGATTCACCCGTCACGGGAAGCGTCGTGTCGTCGTCGCTGAAGTTGTAGCGCGCGGCCAACAGTTGCGCGTGGCCGCGCAGTTTGAAGTTCCTGTCAATTCTGAACGAAGCGATGGAGGCGTCGGCGTCCGCCTTCAGTTGTTCGGTGTAGGTGTTGACGCCGTAAGGCCCGCCGGCATTATTCGCAAAGGGAAAGAGACTGAAGTAAGCGTCTCCCTTTCCGGCAGTCGGATAAATCTCTCTTGTCTGCCCGTTGGCGACCTCCGTGAATCCGACTTCGCCTTTGCCGAACAGGCTGCGTTCGGCGACGGTCGGAACGGCGAAGTGAGCTTCCTTCATTGCTCGCAAACGGCGTTGCTCGAACGAGGCGAAGAAAAAGCTCTGCTCGCCGACGAGCGGGCCGCCGATCACCCCGCCGTATTGCCCTCGAGTGGTGGGGCTTTCGCCCACAATCCGGTTGGCCACTCTGAGCGGGCGATCCGGGCCGTTGACTCTGAGCAGAACCGGCCTGCCGTCACCGGTCTTAAGCTCTGTCTCAGTCGGCGCGTCGGGCGCTGCCACTTGATCGAAGGCGTCGCGCGCTTTCAGACGGCGGTCGGTGAAAAAGCCGAACATCGCGCCGTGAAAATTCCGTCCGCCGTATTGCGAGACGGCGTTGACCTGCGCTCCCAGGTTGCGTCCGAACTGCGCGCGCGGCAGCAGGGTTTTGATGTGGAACTCCTGAAGACTTTCGATTGGCTGCGGCGTCAGCGCGGTAAATCCCTGCCGGCGGACGCCTATGTCTTCGTCGTTGTTGTCCGACCCGTCAACCGTGAAATTGTTTCCTCGTGAACGAAGTCCGTTGACGGCGAACTGCCCCGAAGTGCCCACGCCCGCGCCGAGGCCAGGCCCGACTGTGTCTCCCGTGGCTTGCGGCGGCGGCGCGACGCCGGGCGCTAGCAACGCCAGTTGATCGAAGCTGCGCTGGCCGCTGAGCGGCAGCGCGTTCAACACGTCGCCGGTGATGTTCAGGCTGCGCGTGCCGTCGGTCAGATTGACCGGCAGACTGTCGGCGATGACCGGCGGGAGCGGCGGGGGAGGCTGGCTGATCTTGCCCAAACTGAGCGGCGGCGGCTCAGGCGCGCTTTCCCTGCCGACATTGATGACAAACGGCGCTTTTGATGCCCAGACGGTCGTGTAGCCTGTGCAAGCGGGAGCCTCGCAAACAGCCGAGAGCGTGTACTGACCCGGAG
>CAZRXE010001634.1:0-9095 GCA_964603695.1 uncultured Heliomicrobium sp. | reverse complement strand
CCGCGCCGATCACGCCGTTGTTGGGTGAGGCATTTTCCGATTGCCCGTTTCGCTTCGGCGCGGGGCCAATCGGCTGCCAAGCGCCGCCGATGTTGAGCAACGCCGCGGCCTCTTCCTGCACGGCAACCGAAGGCGCTCTTCTTTCTTCGACTTTATTTTGATCCCGGCCTTGAATCATTCTACGACTTTCCTGAGCGTGGGCCATTGCCGACAGCAAGACGCTCAGCGTGAACAGAACGACGATCTGAAATCTTCGAGAAATCTGCATTGGTATCTCCTCGTAAAGTTTGGCTGCGCGCAAAGACTCATTCTTTCGCGGTCTTCACGCATTGAATCATGGCTTAGCTTTTCTTGTTTTCGTCGCGGACGCCGTCAATCCACTCGTCCGTTTACGGAGGAAAGGGACCGTAATATTCGGTGTCCAAAATGGCTTGTTCCCAAAGCTTGTTGCCGGTTTTGAGATCAATCGCGACCAGTTTGAGCGGCGAGCGCGTCAGACGATTTGTCGAATCGCGCGTCACGAAGGGACGCAACTGATAAATCAACGTTGAGCCGGAAACATAAAAAGGCGCGGTGGGAAACGGGCTGCTGATAGTGCCCAGGGGTTGCCGCGACGCGCCGGAGTAAATCGTCCATTGATACTTGTTCATCTCGCGCTCATCGCCGACCAGTTCGCTGACCAGTATGTGATTGCGATCCGTGGACGCATACTGCGTGTCGGCCAGCCCGCTCAGCCGTTGTCCTTCGGGCAGGTCTTGCTGAGGCTCCTGCTCGCCGGCCTGCAAGAATTGCAGGGATTTCGCCGCAGCATCCAGCAGCGTGACGTTTCCGTTCAGGTCAATTTCGACCGCGCCGCTGTTGTTTTCGCCATCGCTCTTGCTTTGCTGCAACTGCGATTGGCGCGAGGAATTGTCGGTTTCGTTTTTCTCTTCCTCATCCGCGTCCAGGCCGCGCATTTCCGCGCGCCGTTCGGAAGTCCAGGCGATGGTCATTTTGTCGTTCGTCGTCACGATGCGCGTTTTTAGCGACGCGCCCAAACCGTCTTTGACCGAAGCCCAGGCGCTGGACGGCATCTCGATTCTGGCGGCGAACTGTTCGCTGCCGTCGCTCAACCGCAAGCCTGTGATGCCCAGGTGTTTGCCCGTGGCACTTTCGTCAAGTTCCTGCTGCAAGACCAGCAACTTCCCTGAAATCGCCAGCGGTTTGTAGACTTTGCCCTTCGGCGTCGTCCAAAGCTGCGCTCCCGAATCCAGACGAACCGCCGCAATAGCTCCGTCGGGCGTTGAAAAATACGCCGTTCCGCGCGAATCAATGAGAACGGTCGCGCCGAGTCCGAAGGCTTTCGCCACTTTATCGCTTTGCGCGGAAGCGTGCGAAGCAAAACCAATTCCCATCTCCGCTGTTACTGCGACCACCAATGACAAGAACAAACTCGCTCTTTTGAATCGAAGCATAAACAAAATCCTCCTCGACGATTTCTGGAATCGTCGTGTTAGAACAATTGGCTTGTTAGGTGACTGTTTCGGCGAATAACTGGTCGGGATTCCCGCTCAGCCGGTTGGTCCGAGTCTTTTAACTTCAACGTCTGGCCTGTGTTGGAGCTGTTCGTTTCGGTCTCGCGACCTTTTCAATTGATACTGCTCAGGATGCTTGAGAAACCGCTACGGTCATTGCTCGGAGAATTACGGCACGAGCCGAGGTCACACTCCATCATTGTTACAAAACCAGCCTAACTGTTATTCAGTCAGGCAAGAACGCCAGCCGCAAAATATTTCTCTGGAAAACAAATGACCCAACCCGTCACTGGCTACGGTTGTTTCATCTTTTTTAGATTGGTCACACTTACCTTGATGGTGTGGAATGGGTTCTATTCCCGCTCCACATTTCCTGTACACGCAATTGCAACCCGCCCCAGATTTAACTGACATGATTATTTCGTTGACTGGCGGCGGCTCCTGAAACGAAAGGGGCGTGCGTTTGCTTTAACACAAACGCACGCCCCTGTTGTTTCAATTTGACCGATTTAGAAATTCAGCCGCAGTTGGAATTCAATCAGCCGTCCGCCCGGATCGTTCGTGCCGGAGACGGAAAAGTCTCGGAAGGCATTTCGCGTCTGGCCGAAGGTGGGCGTGGTGCTGAGCGTGATCGAAGAGGCGTCTGTGCCGGCACCGCGGATTGTCAGGTTCGATTGGTTGAAGGCGTTCAGGAACTGCACGCGCAATTCCAGATTCGTTTTCTCAGTCAGCCGCGTGCGCTTCAGCAGATTGAAATCGAAGCGCGAAGTCCACGGGCCGTAAAGATAAAGAATCGAACCGAGTTGGCCGGGCGTGGTCGGCGGGCCAATGTAAGGTTTGGTCGGATCGAGCGGCGTATTGCCCAGTTCAAACGCCGCCAGCGTGTTGTCAATCAAAGCTTGCGGCAGGTAATAGACCACGCCGTGGCAGTTCGGATCGCACACCGTCTCCTTGCGAATTTTGACCATGTTCTGCAATTGCTGACGGGTCATATTGTAAAGCACCACGCCCGCGTCGCGGTTGTTGAAGGTCTGGCGTCCGCCGGCGATCAGCGTGGGCGCGCCCGATTGA
Source organism: uncultured Heliomicrobium sp. (assembly GCA_964603695.1). Taxonomy (GTDB): domain Bacteria; phylum Acidobacteriota; class Blastocatellia; order RBC074; family RBC074; genus RBC074. The sequence goes on along the minus strand of CAZRXE010001634.1, from coordinate 6,510 downwards.
ATGCGCACGACCCCGCCAATTTGCCAACCTCCCAGCAGGCGCTTGACTGCGGTCGGCCCGCCGCTCAGGAAAGCCTGGCCTGGTCCGAAGGGCAGTTCGTAGATGTAATCGAATTTGACTGCGTGCGGCAGGTCGCGCGGCGAAACGGCTTTATCGCGATTGGAGTCACGCAGAGTCGTCGGTGTGTTAAACGCGCCGCTGCTGTTGGCGAACATATTCGTCAGCCCCTTGGCCCAAACGTAGCTGCCTTGCACCAGCAAGCCTTTGCTCAACCGCCGCCGCAATTCGACTTGCAGCGAGTGATAGTTGCTGTCGCCTGCGTTGTCCATCAGGAAGGCTTGCGTGGGTGTGCGCGGGTTGGCGACGAAAAAGTTCGAGAGCGTGATCATCTGCCCTGGATTGTTCGGGTCTGCCAGCGTGATCGGTTTGACCAGCGCGGCGGTGGCGGCATTGCCGATCAGCGCGTTCATGCGCGTCACGTTTTGCGCAATGCTGGCGGCCAGGCGACCCGCTTCGCCGCGATCCAGCGAAGTCAGCGTGGTCACGTCCGTCGCGCCGAGCGCCGTTTGAATGATGGGAACGGCGACCTGTCCCGTCAGACCGGAGTTGCCGTAACTGCAAGCCGGATTGCCGATTGTGCCGCAGCGCGGATTGGCCTGCCGGAAGATGCGCAGGTTTTCCCGCGCGGCATTGAATTCCTTGAGGAAGCCATTTTCGAAAATGTTGACTTCGCCCAGTTCATATTGCCGCCAGAGCCGTGTGCCGTGATTGCCGACGTAGCGCACTTCCACAGCCATGCTCTTGGTCAATTCGCGCTGAATGCCGAACGTCCAGGATTGCGTATAGCCGGGTTTGAGATTGGGATTGAAATCATTGACCGCCACGCCTTGCCGCGCGGTGATCGGAAACTTGGCTTCGGGAACGCTCAGATAAGGCGGCGTGCCTTGACGCAGCAAGCGGCTGCCGGGCGCGCCGAATTCGACGGGGAAGTTGGCCGGGCTGGTTCCGGTGGCGAAGGTCACGCCTTCGTTGCCGCCGAACATACTGGTGAAAGCATTGAAGCCTTCGCGAACGTAGGCGATGGAATACCCGCCGCGCAGCACGGTTTGACCGGCGTCGCCGGTCAGCCGGTTGAGCAGACCGTTTTTGAATTTCGGCGTCCAGGCGAAACCGACGCTCGGCGCGAAATTGCGGTAACTGGTTTTGTATGCCTGCTCGCCTTCTTCGACCAAACGAAACTGCGTCAGCGCGCCGGCGTAAACGCCCGGGTTGAACAGATTGCCGTAGCCGGACACGCCGAAAATGCCTTCCGGCCCGGTGCGCGTATACACGCCGTTGTCATTGACCGGCGAAGGCGCAAGCTCCCAACGCAAGCCGCCGGTCAGCGTCAGGCTGGAACCGATTTTCCAGGAATCCTGCGCGTAAAGCCCCAATTCGGATTGATGATTGCGCACCGTGGTCGGAACCAATCCGAACTGGCGCGTCTTTTCGTCAAAGGCGGCGGTGCGCGCGGTGGCCGAAATGCGGCCCGTCAACTGAGCGTAAAGATTCGCTGCGTCCGTGCGTTGCGCCGGAGTGCTGTTTGGGAAGTTGGCCGCCGTGAAAATATTGGTCGCGCCGTTGTTGATCGGATCATTGGCGGCAATGCCTATGGTCACGCCCGGAACCAGCGCCGATCCTACATCCTGCGTGTAAGAGTCAATGCGCGTGTAAGTGCCGCCAAAATTAAACGTGTGTGCGCCCTGCAACCAGGTCAGGTTATCGGTGAAGGTGGCGATGGGCGTGTGTCGCCGGCTGTTGGATGTATAGGTCGTGTAATTCGAGGTGAACGGGTTGCTGACGTTGTAACCGCCGAAGAGCGCGAAGTTGCCGGGGCTGAATTCGCGGCGGAAGTTGGACGTGCCCACGCCGGCCAGACTGGCGCGCGCTTCATTGACCAGTTTCGGCGAGATCGTCCAGCGTTCGGCCAGTACGTAAGAGATCGAGTTGCGGTAAACGCTGCCCGTGCTGCCGTCGCCGCCCAGCACGGAGCCTGTGCCGGGATAGGCCGACAAGATGGCGTTCACGCCGTCGGGATTGGCGAAGTAATTTTGAAAGTTGTGGACGAACTCAAGGTGATGCGTGTTGGTCAGATTGAAATCCAACCGGACGGTCGGGAAATGTCGCTTGTTGTTGCCCGGATCTTGAAAGGCCAGATTGAGCCGGTTGTAATCGTTGTTGGTGCTGACACGGCTGGTGAGTACTCCTTTTTGTGCGGCGTCGTTGATGAGCGTCAATGCACGCGCCGTCGCCGGATCGGGCGTGTTGGGAAAATTGCCGCGCCCGGCCAGTTGGTAAAGATTGACTTCCTGAATTGCCCCCGCCGAATCGCGGTAACGGAAAATGCCTTGCAAGGCATTCGAGGTCAGCACAGTGCGCGAAGCGTTGTAAGTTTGCGGCAAGGTGAACTCTTCCATGTTGATGAAAAAGAAAGCGCGGTCGCGCCCGCTGAACAGTTTGGGAATCGTGATGCGTCCGCCGATGTTGCCGCCGTATTGGTTCAGGATGATGCGGTCGCGCGCCAGACCGTCAATGTTGTTGAAATAGTAGTTGGCGTTGAGCGCGCTGTTGCGATGCTGCCAGAACAGCCCGCCGTGAAAATCGTTCGAGCCTTGTTTTGTGACGAAGCGAACTTGCACCGCGCCGCCGCCCGCGCTTTCCGCGCCCGGCGTGGCCGTTGAAACGCTCACTTCTTCCACCGCGTCGGATTTGGGTTGGATGTCGGCGAAAAAGCCGTCACTGGATTTGAGGAAATTGTCTTGAATGTTCGCGCCGTCAATCGTGATGTTGAGCGCGCTTTTGGGCAGGCCGTTGACGGATGAAGTGCGCGACGTGCCGGGTGTTTGCACGCCGGGCAAGGCTATGACCAGTTGCATGGCGTCACGCGTCGAAAAAGGGAGTTCGCGGATTTCGCGCCCCGTGATGGTGGTGCTGATATTGGCGCTGGCGGTTTGCAGCACTTCGCCGCCGCCGGTGACAACGATTTGTTCGCCGATGTTGCCGACATTGAGCGTGACGTTGACCGTGGCGGGCAGCCCTATGTCCACTTTGACTTCGCGGACGAGCGTGGATTTGAAGCCGTTGGCCTGCACCGTCACGGTGTAAGTGCCGGGCGGAATCGAAGGCAGCGTCCACTGGCCTTCCTTGTTGGTGACGGCGGTGTATTGGCCCTCGGCCTGATTGCCTTTGATTAAAATTTGCGCGCTGGGAATAGCGCTGCCCTGTTCGTCGGTCACTGTGCCCACCAGGCGTCCGGTGGTCGTGCCTTGAGCAAACGCGACAGGCGTCAACCAAATGAATAAAGCCAATAAGCACACGCCGAGGACACGTGTAGGGGAAAACATGGGTCTCATCAATTTCTCCTTTTGGAAATCACAACGATTGTGTTGGGTTATGCGTTGCGGCGAACCTCCCGCAAGAGCCTTCCGCCAACGCGCGAAAGCAAAACGAAGCTATCGCTGGCCCTTCGCACGGTTTCAGAAAACCGTGCGAAGAGTGCTTGAAAATTGGAGATTGCGGTTTTTGTGTGCCGTCAATTGGAAGGCGTCGCCAAGAAAACAAGCTTCACCGAAACGGCGATTCACTTGTGTGGATACTGCGCCGACTTGCCGTTATGCCTTCAACCGAATGTGCGGCGAATCCAATTTGCCGGGCATTGAATCGGCATTGGAAGAAAGCAAGCATCATTCCCCTTCAACGTAAGGATCGCGCAACAGCAGCCATGTTTGACCGTAGAAGGCTTAACCGGTGATTTTGTTGATTCGGCGAAGAAGCGTTTCGGAAGATTCGTTGGGCGGGTTGGCGTTTTTGGATTTTTCGGTTCGTTACTCGTTCGTTACTTGGCGGCAGGCTTTTTCTTTTTGCTTTGGCGTTTGTGAATCAGGCTGTGCGCGGTCAGTTCCAGACCGACGCGATCAATTTGTTCGACGGCGGCGATTTCGTCTTCGGTCAATCCGGCGCTAGTCGCTTCCTGACGCGGCGCGGCCAGGAACTGTTCGCGCGCCTGTTCGTCCACATAGATTTTGGCGAGGAAGGCTTCCAGGCGCGAAGAACTCATGCGGCCTCCAATCGTTTGCGGCGAGCGCGTCCGGCGGCCAACGCGGCGCGGGCGCGTCTGAGTTCGGCAAGCAAAGACTCTATTGGCGGGTAATGGCCGTCGCGTTCCAGAATCACTGTCAGCGGTTGCGGAGCGTGCGCGCCGACGGCGGTCAGCAATTCGTACACAGCCGGAGGGACATCGTGCAGATGATCGTCCAGCCAGCGCCGTTCGTCCAGCGCGCTCGCCCATCTGCCGCCAGCCAGATGCACTGCGGCGATGCGTTCCGGCGGCAAGGCCGCGAGGAAGCGAAACGGGTCATACTTGAAATTGGTCGCGTTGGCATAAAGGTTGTGCAGGTCGAGCAGCAGCTTTCCGTCCGAAGCTGCCAGAATGGCGGTGAGCCAATGGAATTCATCGCGGTCGCTGCCGGGCGGATCAATCAGCGTGGCGATGTTTTCCACCAGCGGCGTTGTGCCGACGATTTGCCGCGCGCGCCACAGATTCGCCGCCGCGCCTTCGATGGACGCCGCCGTGCGCGGTGGCGCTGTCAGATGGCCGATTTCAACGCCGCCGCCGCGAACAAACGCCAGATGTTCAGACCAGAATGCTGGTTGAACTTCGTCGCACAGCCGCGCCATTTGCTCAAGACGTTTGCGATCCACGGCCACAGCCGAAGCCATTCCCAGCGATACGCCGTGCAACACGACGGGTGTTTGCGCCGCCAGCGTGCGCAGCGAACGGCGTTCCTGCGACGAAGCCGCGAAATAATCGTCGGCGACGACTTCGACCAGATCGAGTTGGTCCAGATGGGAGAAGATGTCCAGCGCCAGTTCGCGCCGCCAGCCCAGGCCGAAACGGTCTTTGCTTTCGTTCATGACCCGCAACCTCCGCAGCCTCCGCCACAACCGCCCCCGCCGCACGAAGAGCCGCAGGAAGAACTGCTGCCACACGACGACCCGCAAGACGATCCACAAGAAGAGCCGCTGGAAGAACTGACGGCTTTGGGAAACAGCTCTTTGGCATAAACGAAATCACCGGCTTCGAGTGCGGCAATGCCGAACACTGCTGCCAGCATTACCGCTTCCGCCGTTGCGCCGCCGCCGCGCAAGGTGTGAGCGCGATATTTCAAATCGGCGTAAAGCGATTGAATGTCTTCCAGCGTGGCTTTTCCCAGCGCGGTCAAACGCGGCGACCAGACGAAGAAAGGCGCAATCGCCGCCACCGCCATCGCTATCAGCAGAAAAGTCACCGGACGCCCACGCGAAACGCCGATGGAAATTTTGATCAGCGCCACGGTCACCAGCAGCAAGACCGTGATGATTAACAACAACTGGCGCGCGCGTCGGGTGGAATCGTTCGGCAGCAGTCCGGCGCTTTCCAGCCTCAGCCGGTAAGCGTCGCAGGATTTTTCCAGTCCGTAATTACTGAACGCGGATTTGGCTTCGTCCACGGTTTTGAAATGTTCGATCAAGGCTTTTTCCACCGGATGGCGAACGGCGTCGGCGGTAACGTGGCCGCGCGTTTTCAGCGTGGTGCCATCGGCTTTGAGCAGCTTTCGATCCACCAGCGAAACCATGGCAACGCGCAAAGCTTCGTTCGCGCCGCCGCGCAAATAGGCGATCAGGTAAGGATCGGACAAATCCAGTTGCGGCGATCCTCCGGCTTCGTTTTTGTTGCGAAACCAAATCATTCCGCCGATCACCAGCACGCTGAAACAGACATAGAAGAGCAGGAATTCCGGGCCGTACCAGTCAAAAGGATTCACAGCGGATACCTCCGTGCGCGCGAATTAGGACAGCGAAGCGGCGCGCGCTTGCATGGCCTGCGCCAGTTCGATCAGTTGAAACAATGTGGTTCCGGCAACGCCAGCCGGCAACAGGCGTGTTTGCCGTGCTTCGGTCAGGCGCGCCGGCAAGGCTCCGGCATCGAATGACGCGGCGATTTGTTCAAGCGCCGCTTTGGGCGAAGCGGCGGGCGCGCCTTCCAGCGCCAGCAATGCGGCAGCGCAGGCGCGCAGCGGGCCAGCGGCTTCGGCCACGACGGCGGCCAGTTGTTCTTCGCGCAGACCGCGCGCGACGAATGCTTCGCGCCAACGCAGCGTCAGGTTGAGCAGCGATTGTTTCAGCCGCGCCAATTCAGCCGCGCGCGGAATCTTCAGCGTGGCGAATGGATCTTCGCCGAATATAACTTGTCGTCGCTGCTGAATGTCGGCGAATTTGACGGCGAAAGCTTCCGCCGCCGCCGCGATTTCGGAGTCCAGCAAAAACATCACGTTCAGTTTGACGGCGGTTTGCCCCACGCGAAGCGGTTCGCGCAGTTGCGCGGCTTGGTCTTGGTCAAAGCGCGAAATCACCAGCAAGAGGTTTACGTCCGAGGTCGGGCGCAAACGGCCTTCGGCGGCGCTGCCGTACAAGACCACTGCGCGCAGTGCG
>CAZRXE010001633.1:0-8875 GCA_964603695.1 uncultured Heliomicrobium sp. | reverse complement strand
GGCGGGAAGTGTTCAGGCAACCGAGGGGCGGGCGTTTCAGACGTGCGCGGCAGACTGACCAAACAACCCATTTCGTAAAACAGCGGCGATTGCGAACCTGCCGTAATCAGACCGGCAACACGTTGACGCAAATCTTTTCTGACCAGCAAATCCACACAGGCAATGCCGCCCAGGCTGTGCGCCAGCAAAAAGACAGGCGCTTCCAGCTCATTGATCCTCTCTTCGATAAACCGTCCGATGCGTTCACTGTTAGCTTGATAAAACAGTATGTCGCCGATGGCTTCCAGCGACCGGTTGGTGACGAAATTACGCAATACTGGTTTTGTCACCACCTTGCTGACTGCGTAATCTCCGCCGGCATAAACCAGCAGAGACAGCCGCTTGAGTCCCTTGCCGAGCGCGGCGAACCAGTCGGCGGGGCCTCTGACCGTTGCGCCCAAATCGCTCACAAATTGCCGGACGATTCGATCACGAATTTCGCCTGTCGGCACGGGAATGCCTGCGTCAAGCGCCGCCAGCGCCGTTTCAGCCATCACGGCTTCAGCCGTGCATTGACAAAAATCCGGGAAAAATCGCTCCGCGTCCATGCCTTCCTGCGGCAATGTTTCCCGCCAAATTTCGGAATCGGTGACCGTCTTCAATGACGCTTTCCAAGTCAGGTCAAGCCCGTTTTCCCGCAACAACTGTTCAAGCGCCGCCGAAAGATGATGATCCTCGATGTGGTTCAACTTTGTTTTCCAGTCAGCCCGCACACGTGGCGGCAGCTGGCGGTCACCTTTTTCGTTGAGCGATTCCAGTTCGACGTAGGGGTTCTGGTAAAGCAGCCACCACTTCAGAATTTCTTCTTCCGATTCAATGGAAAGCGCGCCGGAATAGCCCGGCATCGAACCGCCGCGCTCCAACAACCGCGCGCCATGCACAGGTCCCCACAAACATCTTTCCAAAGTCAGATCCTGCAAATCAGGCTGTTTCTTTAATCGTTCCTGTAACGTGTTGAAGGTCTTTTCATAACCATCTTGTCGAACACCAGTCCCATGCACGAAAAGAATGCTGCCCATTGATTGGCTCCTGCGGATTGAATTTGCTGCTCAATTAGGGAAGTAGAAACCGAGATGTTTCCCCAGAGGCGGGCGCACCTTACCCGACTTGCCGCGAAAAAGGAAAGATTAAAAAACCTGTTTACAGCAAAAGGTCGGCATGTATAATGCCGAGCCGTGACAGATGAGTTCCACCGCTTGTCACAGCGCCCCGATCAAACCTGAGTTTCACCGCCACACGGATCGAACCTGCTCCACCCCCACCTGACATTCAGTTGTATTGATGTACCATTCACTATCTTCCGAAATTAGTTTGCCTATAGGCATCTTTACTGAAAGCATTGGCCTGCCAAGCGCAGCCTTGATCGAAGATTTCCGGTTGTGACAGATTGGCCGCGCAACGCGCCGCACCCTTGTTCTCTAAACAATTCGTAAGCTGCCTCGACATGAGGTTTCCTTTACGGTTTTCGTCGCGGGCATCAGTGTGTCCGCGCATCGAAACTCCAAACACCATGCAATCAACTCCAGCCGGCGCATTAAGCCCAGTGAAAAAACAATCCACCGAAACCGCCACCACGGACAATCCGCCAGTGACGCGCATTCAACCTTCGCGCGGCTGGGTTTCGCTCAAACTCCACGAACTGTGGGAATATCGCGAACTGCTTTACTTCCTAACCTGGCGCGACATCAAAGTTCGTTACAAACAAACGGCACTCGGCGCGGCCTGGGCCATCATTCAGCCGCTGTTCACGATGATGGTTTTCAGCCTGTTTTTCGGACGGCTGGCCAAAATTCCTTCCGACGGCATTCCTTATCCGATCTTTTGTTACGCGGCGCTGGTGCCCTGGACGTTTTTCGCCAACGGCTTGACGCAATCGTCAAACAGTCTGGTCGGCAGTTCCAATCTCATCACCAAAGTCTACTTTCCGCGCCTGACCATTCCACTGGCCACTGTGTTTTCCGGCCTCATTGATTTCCTGCTGGCCTTCGCACTGCTGCTGGCGATGATGGTTTATTACAACGTGCCGATCACACTGAAAGTGTTTTGGTTCCCAGTTTTCCTGTCGCTGGCGCTGGTCACTTCGCTGGGTGTGGGACTGTGGCTGTCGGCTTTGAACGTTCAGTACCGGGATGTGCGTTATGTAGTGCCGTTCATCGCGCAATTCTGGATGCTGGCCACACCGATTGCGTACCCAAGCAGTTTGCTTAAAGAACCCTGGCGAACGGCCTACGGCTTGAACCCGATGGCCGGCGTCGTTGAAGGCTTTCGCTGGGCGTTGCTGGGTTCGCAAATTTCAGTCGGGCCGCTGCTGATCGCGTCCGCGCTGGCCTCAGTGCTGATTTTGATCGGCGGCGCGTTTTACTTCCGCCGGATGGAAAAAACCTTTGCCGATGTCGTTTGAACCCCATCACAACCACTTCCCCCAACTTCTGAACTCCCCCATGAACTACGGCAATTTTTTGATGCGCGTGCGCAAACATCGCGGTTTGATCGGCGCGGTTCGCGCCCTTCGCGCGCTGTGGGTGCTGGGTCCCTGGCAGAATGTATTCATTCACTATTATCGGAAGTACAGCCGGAACCCATTGCTGCTGCGCAATGAAAAGTCTCTCTTTGAATCGTTGAACGTCGCCTCTTTCGTGGCCGCCTTAAAAATCAACGGCTTCGCGCGCGGTCTGCAAGTTCCGCAACCGCTAGTCGGCGAAATCAAACAGTTCTGCGAACGGCAGCCCGCCAACGCCCACAACAATCCGCATCTTCACTGTGAAGCAATCAAACAAATCGCGCACGACCCTAAAGTGATAGAAGTCGCCGAACGCTATCTGGGCGCGGAGCCGATTCTTTATCAAACATCGCTTTACTGGTCGTCGCCCTCTGCGGATGGAAAACTTGCGCAACCACCCCGGTTTCATTACGACATAGGCGATTACCGCGCGGTCTATCTGTTCATTTACCTGACCGACGTGGACGAACAATCCGGGCCGCATTTGATTATCGAAGGCACGCATCGCCGAAAAACCTTCCGTCAATTGCTGAGCCGCCATCTGAGCGACGAGGAAGTACAAAACCAATTCGACGGACGAATTCGCACCATCTGCGGCAACAGCGGCGAAGGTTTTTTCGAGGATTTAACCTGCTATCACAAACGTTCGACCACGACGAAACCGCGACTGATGCTGACCATCGCTTACATGTTGCAACGGACGCCGCTGCTCGGCGCAACAACAACCAAACAGGTTTCAAGCTCGGAGGAAAACCTTGCTCGATTGGTTCAAACAAACTGAAACGGGTCAGGCAGGCTGCCTGATCGTCGGCGAGATTGCGCAAACGCACGACGGCAGTTTGGGAACGGCGCACGCTTACATTGACGCTGTGGCCAACGCCGGCGCGAACGCCATTAAATTTCAAACGCACATCGCCGCCGCCGAAAGCACGCCCGGCGAACCTTGGCGCATCAAGTTCAGCCGTCAGGACGCGACGCGCTTCGATTATTGGAAGCGCATGGAATTCACCGAAACCCAATGGCACGGCCTGGCCGAACACGCGCGCGAACGCGGCTTGATCTTTTTGTCGTCGGCCTTTTCGTTTGAAGCCGTTGATTTGCTGGAAAGAGTCGGCGTGCCTGCCTGGAAGGTCGGCGCGGGCGAAACCTCCAATCTGCCGCTGCTCGAAAAAATGGCGCGCACCGGCAAGCCCGTGATTCTTTCAAGCGGAATGTCCGGCTGGGCGGAACTTGATGCGGCGGTCAATTGCGTTCACGAAAACGGCGCGCCCGTTGCCGTGCTGCAATGCACCACGGCTTATCCTTGCCCGCCGGAAAAACTCGGCCTCAACGTCATTGCCGAACTTCGCAATCGTTATCACTGCCCTGTCGGCTTGTCCGATCATTCCGGCACGATTTACGCGGGCATCGCCGCCGCCACGCTGGGCGCAAACATTCTGGAAGTCCACGTCACCTTTTCGCACGAATGCTTCGGCCCGGACGTGCCCGCTTCGATCACCACCACAGGCTTGAAGCAGTTGGTGGCGGGCGTGCGCTTCATCGAAAGCGCCTTGCTCAATCCAGTGGACAAAGAAGCGATGGCCGAGAGTTTGAGCGAAATGAAGCGCGTTTTCGGCAAAAGCGTCGTTGCCGCGCGCGACCTGCCTGGTGGGCATCGTCTAAACGCCACTGACCTCGCCTACAAAAAACCCGGAACCGGCATTCCCGCCGCGCTCTTTCAAAAAGTCCTGGGCCGCCAACTCCGCCGCGCCATCGCCGCGGACACACTTCTTTCGGAGGAAGATTTTGAATAAACGAAAAATCTGCGTGGTGCTGGTTGACCGCGCCAACTATGGCCGCATCAAGCCCGTGATGAAAGCCATCGCCGCGCGCCCTGAATTGCAATTGCAGGTCGTCGCCGCCGGCACAATGGTTTTGGAACGTTTCGATCAACCGGTCAACGTCGTTCGCAAAGATGGCTTTGACGTGAACGGCGAAGTCTATTTGGAACTGGAAGGCTCCACGCCCGCGACAATGGCCAAGTCCGTAGGTTTCGGCGTCGTCGAATTCTCCAGTGAATTTCAGCGATTGAAACCGGATGTTGTGCTGTTGATCGGCGACCGTTATGAAATGCTGGCGGCGGCGATTGCGGCGGCTTATATGAATTTGTGCATCGCGCACATTCAGGGTGGCGAAGTTTCCGGATCAATTGACGAAAGCGCGCGCCACGCCATCAGCAAATTCGCGCACTTTCATTTTCCCAGCACGCAACGTTCGGCGGAGTTTCTGGTACGAATGGGCGAACGCCCCGACACCATTCTGGCCGTCGGCTGCCCATCGTCCGACATCGCGCGGACCTTCGACCGCACGCTGACTTCCGAAATCGTCAACACCGGCGGCGGCGGCGCGCCAGTGGACGTGGCCCAACCCTTCCTGCTAACGCTGTTTCATCCAACGACAACCGAATACGGCGGAGAGCGCACGCAGATGGAAGCAGTGCTGGAAGCCTTGCGACAACTGGCGATGCAAACCGTGCTGCTGTGGCCGAACATTGACGCCGGTTCCGATCACATCAGCAAAGCCATTCGCTCTTTCCGCGTCAATCATCAACCGAACTGGCTGCGCAACCTGACCAACCTGTCGCCGGAAAATTATCTGAAAGTGCTGGCCAACACGGCCTGCGCCATCGGCAATTCCAGCAGCTTCGTGCGCGATGCTGGCTACTTCGGAACGCCCGTCGTGCTGGTCGGCAACCGGCAGGAAGGCCGCGAAACCGACGCCCACGTAACGCGCGTTGCGCCCACGCCGGAAGATGTTTTCGCCGCCGCGCAAACGCTGCTCGCGCGCGGACGTTTTGCACCAAGCAAGCTTTACGGCGACGGCTACGTTTCCGAACGCATCGCCGCGTCGCTGTGCACGCTCCAACCTTACGTCCAGAAACGGCTGCATTACATTTACGATGAGCCGGCATCGCGCGCGGCAACCAGCGGATTCGCACAATAATGACTGCTTCTTCCACCCCGAAACTGTCCATAGTCATTCGCTGCCGCAACGAAGCCAATGGCTTGCGCAACGTCTTCGCGGCCTTGCGCGCGCAGCAATGCGATTTCGATTGGGAAGTCGTGCTGGTGGACAACGAATCCGAAGACGACACGCGCCGCATCGCCGAAGAGTTCGGCGCGCGCATCGTGCCGATTACGCGCCGCGAATTCACCTACGGCCGCGCAATCAATCTTGGCGTTCGCGAATCTCGCGGCGAAGTGGTGATGTTGCTCAGCGCACACGCTCTGCCGATAGGCTCGCACTTTCTAATCTCCGCCGTTGCGCCCTTCGACGATCCGCAAGTCGCCGCCGCACGCTGCCTGCTCGTCACCAGCACGCGCCAGCTTCAAAACTGGCATCAGCCGAAAGATATTCAATACAAGTCCGCCGAAGAGCAGCGCCAAACCGAATCCGGCACAGCCTGGGTCGGCGAATACCCGACCGGAGGCTGCTGCGTCATTCGTCGTGCCGTGTGGGAAGACGTGAAATACGACGAGCGGCTGGAATCCAACGAAGACAAACTCTGGGCGTCGCACGTGCTGGCTAAAGGCTGGAAGATTCGTAGCTGCGCCGAAGCTTTATGGATGTACACGCGCGAGTATGGCCGCAAGGAACGATTGATGCGCGAAACTCGGCAGCATCTGGCGCTTTACCGCATCACCCGGCGCGCGCCGCTCAGCATCGGCAAATATTTGTGGTTGATGATCAGAACGTTGCTGGCCGCGCCGATTGTCGCCGCGCGCTACGTTTTGGAAAACGTAGCCTGGAACACCAGTTTGGTCAGCATTCCCTGGCGCGCCCGGCGCGAACCTGAAACCGGCAGCTTCGCGGAGTTCGATCAAAAGCGATGACGACTGCAACAAAACACGTTATTCACCAAGCTGAATCCGTAGCGCCGGAAGCTGATGGACTTGGCCGCGCCGCGCTCTTCATTTCGTACGCGGTCCTGCTGGCGGCCTTCGCAATTTGGGGCAGCCCATTCCTGCTCGATTACTTGAACAGCGGCGATCAATTGCCGCCGATGCTGCAAGCAGTGGATCCGCAACTCTTCCCCGCCGACGCGGTCGTGGGAGCGATGGGACGATTGAAAAGCGGCTTTTATCTGGCGCTGGCGGCCACGATGCGCGCGCTAAACGTGTCGCCGCAACAAACCGAACCGCTGTTGCACGCGCTGTTCATCGTCTCGAAGTTGTTGCTGATTGCCGGAGTCTTCGCCGTTACGCGGGCGCTGCGAAAAAACATTTGGCTTTTTGCAGTGTTTGCCGCCTGGTGTTGTCATCAAAAGCCCGCCTTGCTGGGCAGCATCACGCTGTTTATGCCCGTGCTGACGCACAACGAAATCGCGATGGCGCTGGGATTGTTCGCCGTCGCCTGTTTGCTGCGCGGGCGTATGTTTTGGTTCTGGCTGCTGGCAGGCCTGACGTTGTTGGTTCACGTGCTGGTCGGATTGCAGTTGCTGTTGTGTTTCGGGCCGGTCTTGCTGTGGCGGCGGGATTTCAACAAAGGTTTTGTCGCTGGCGCGGCGGTCTTTGCCGCGTGCTGTTTGCTGTATTTGCTGACGATGACGCCGCCCGCGCTGTCCGCGGACGATTGGCAACTCTTCGTTGCCGCCAACGGCCACACCGCGCACATTTCGCTGCTCAATCACGGCTGGATGGATTGGTTGGGATTTGTTTCCATCTTCGGATTGACCCTGCTTGCCGGCCATCGTTTTTTGAAAGGCGATGCCGGATTCGATCTGCTGCGGCAGGCGGCGATTTCCGGCGCGGCTCTCGGTTTGTTGTTGTCGCTCGCGGCAGTCAGCAGCAAGGCGATGAAGCTGATGCTGTTTCAACCAATGCGCACGTTTTTCTGGGTCACGCTGTTTTGCTTTTTGCTGCTGGCGGCGGCTACGGTCGAAGCGTTTAGACACTCTCGACTGGCGGGAATTTTGTTGGCGTCGGTGTTGGTGCTGACGGTATTGAATTCCATTCTGACGCCTGTGTTTGCGGTTCTGGCGCTGAGTTACTTCATTGTGGACAGGCTAAAGCCTGTCCCGCGTTCGGCGCTTGAGTTCGTGGCCAAAGCAGCGTTGGCGATGGGCGTGGCGTGCGTCTGTGCAGCGTGGGCATTGGGCACGCGACAGCCTGTGGATTCACTGCGGTCGCCGGTGTTGTTGCTGCCAGGATTGCTGGCGTTGGCGATTCTGTTTTTGCCGCGCCGGCAATATTGGCAACCGTTCGCCGGCGCGCTGTTGATTGTTTATTGCCTGAGCGCCGCCACGCTCTACCGCCACAATTACGCCGCGCGTTGGCTCGACGCCGATTGGCGCGCCGTGCGGCTCTGGGCGCAAACGAATACGCAGCCCAACGACCGTTTCATTACGCCGCCGGACGAAATCGGCTTTCGCGTTTTGTCGCTGCGTTCGACGGCGACGGAAGCCTTGCCGCGTGTGATCTGGGCCGCGCCCAAAGTTTACCTGGACAACAAACAAGCCGCCGAACGCGCTGCCAAAGGCTACGTCGGCAAGGCCACCGATCCGGCTTACCTGTTTGAACTGGCGCGCGAATGGCGGTGCGATTACGTCGTCGCGCGCGGCAGTTACGACGCCCAATTCACGCCGGTCTTTCGCGCGGGCAAATTCAGCGTGTTGAAAGTACCTAAAACGTTATGAATGTTCTTGGATTGATTCCGGCGCGCGGCGGCTCGAAAGGCGTACCGCGCAAAAACATCAAGCTGCTGGCCGGACGGCCCCTGCTGGCTTACACCGCCGAAGCCGCGCTGGCGGCCACGCGATTGACGCGCATCATCCTGAGCACCGAAGACGAGGAAATCGCCGAAGTCGGGCGCGCTTGCGGCCTTGAAGTTCCGTTCCTGCGTCCGGCGGAATTGGCGCAGGATTCATCGCCGACGTTGCCCGTTGTTCAGCACGCCGTACAAATGCTCGAAGCGCAGGGCAGTCGTTTTGACGCGGTTTGCCTGTTGCAGCCGACCAACCCGCTGCGCCGCGCGGCGGACATTGACGGCTGTATTGAATTGCTGGAACGCGAACAGGCCGATACGGTATTCACGATGCTGGCCGTTCCCGCCGAACACAATCCGCATTGGGTTTACTTTCAAAACGGCGACGGCAGTTTGCGATTGAGTACGGGCGAAGCGACGCCGATCCCGCGACGCCAGTTGTTGCCGACGGCTTATCACCGCGAAGGTTCCGTGTATATCTCGCGGCGCGACGTGATAATGAACAACAACAGTTTGTACGGCGCGCGCGTTCTCGGCTTTGAAATCGAAGCCGGGCGCAGCGTCAATATTGATAACTTGCAGGACTGGGAAAGA